>CAZJNL010000500.1:0-4639 GCA_964546515.1 uncultured Oscillatoria sp. | reverse complement strand
GGGCCGCACTTAGTGGAATTCATGCCCATCGGCTCTCACCACAGCTGGTATGGCCTGCTGTTCGTGAAAGGCATCGTCGGGCTGCTGGCCCTGGCCGTGCCGATGCTGTGGAGTTTTGCTGACTTGCTGGTCAAGGCCCAGAACAGTGCCGTCGCTCGGGTGGGGTTGAGTATGGTGCTGATTCTATTTCTGTACACGTTCGGGGAAAACTTAGAGATACTAGCCTATCTCTTTTGGCCGGCCCTAGTGATCATGGGCGTGGCCTTCAAAGAAAAAATCCCCTCTCGCGGTTTGCTGCCGTAACTTTAAAGGAAAAATGCCGATATCGCCAACTAAGCAGATACTGAACATTGTGCGCCAGACTTGGCGGCAGCTGAACACCAAGCGCGTTCCCTTCGACCGCTTGCTCTGCGGCGGCGAGGACTGGCTGTCGGCTGCCCAGTACGCTGACCACACCGGCAACTGCCGCCGGCCCTCCACCCCCTTTTCCCAGTCGCCTCACGTCCAGCTGCTGCAGCAGTACCAGCAAATCGGGGACGAGATTTTCCGCCCGGAGGTATTCCAGAAAACGGCTTATTTTGCCAATGCAGTTGAGTGTATGGACGTGACAGGCCACTACTTCAGCTGCACCCGCCCCGAGCAAGTGGAGCAAGTTGCCCGCCGGTTCGTGGCGAGGTTGCGCAACGAAGCCCCCAAACAGGGCAATCAGCAGCCCGAGGCAAGCTCTGCTTACTTTTCTGCGGCTGACTCGCAGGGTGTTACGCTTTTAATCACCTTGTCTGTTGAAAAGAGGCAGCGCCGACTGAACCTCGCTCACAAGCTGCTGTGGGAACGAGGGGATAGAGATGGACGCGCGCACAGCGTCCACGGGCAACAGCTGACTCAAACTATTCCGAGGTCATGGATGGTGTTTGCCTGGTGGCGATCTCGGAATCCTTGCTAAAAAAAACTAAATAAAGTGGAAAAGATGAAAAAAATTGCCATCCTGGGAAGTGAGGGATGTGGGAAGTCAACTCTTGCTCTGCAACTGGGACACCTTCTCGATATAGAGGTGCTCCATCTGAGTCTAGTCTTTTGGAAGCCGAATTGGATCTTGACGCCGCAGTCTGAGGCGGATAAGATCCTCGCTGATTGGCTCCTGAAAGATAGCTGGATCGTGGAAGGCGAGGACTCAGGCACTCTCGATATCCGTCTGGCTGCTGCGGATACAATTATCTTTATGGATTTCCACCCAATCATCAGTTTTTGGCGGATGCTCAAGCGACAGTTAAAGTACCTGGGCCGGTCCAGACCCGAGATGCCGTCTGACGGCTATCCGGAGTCATTGAGATTGAGAAAATTTAAGGGGGTTTGGACTTATCCCTTTTTGGTGCGGCCATTAATCCTGCAAAAGATTCGCCTGTATTCGGATGGCAAGAAAGTGTTGATATTGCGGAAGCAGGCAGAAGTCAGGAATCTGTTGGAAGAGATAAAGCGGGCAAGGAATGTTGCAGTTTGAGCCGGCCTTGGCAAGAGGTTATGGGCCAAGACAAATAAGGAGTCAGGCTAGGGGCAGGGAAAAACAAAAGATGCTGTAGTAAATTGGTCTCCAAGAGGTGAGGGAGCGGGGAGCGAAATTACGGTCGCGCGAGGCTGGAATTGCCTGTAGGGAAGACTGGCTATACAAAGAACCGCTCCCTCAATAAACCGGAGACTGTTTTTTCCCAGTTCAGGACTGGCGCATTAGCAGGTTAGAGATTAGAATATCAGTTATGACACGACCCCATCCAGCTAGCCCAACAGCCGGCACCCTGCTGGAAATTATCCAGCGGGAGAGAGGTGCCAGAGGTGAGTTTGATCCAAGACTGAGTGAAAACCTTAATGGCCAGCGAGATGTCGGGCCAAGCTCGCCCAATGCCTCAGGTTTATTAGGGGATGTTCTCAGGATATAGCCAGCAGGTAGAAAAAAAACAGGTCCAGATGATCCGACGACAAATCGATGCCCAACCGACGGGGTTGAGCGTGGCTGGCAGAGCTGCTACTTTCCCCAACTTATTCAGGGGATACCGCCGCTCAATACCACTGTATTCTATTCGGGGCGCATTCGATAGGAAAAAGCAACCATTATGTCACTGTCATTTTTACAAAAGCTGCGCGGCAATCAGTTTATTCGCAATATCGGCTGGCTGAGTGGGGCAGAGTTGATTATCCGGATATTCCGGTTAATTACAACGGTGGTTTTAGCCCGCTTGCTGACCCCCTACGATTACGGCTTGGCCGCTGTGGTTCTCACCACGAATGAGTTCACGCGGGTGTTTTCCCGCAACGGCATTGGGGCCAAACTGATTCAGGCCGGCGATGAAAATTTAGAAACCCTGTGCAATTCCGCCTACTGGTTAAACTGGGTGATTCTTTCGAGTTTATTTGTCATTCAGTGTGCGGTGGCCTTCCCGATTTCCTGGCTGTACCGCGACAGCCAGCTGATTTTACCGATATGCGTCACCGGCTTAGTGTATTTAATGATCCCCATAGGGGCGGTGCAGTCGGCTCTGATTCGCCGAGACAACCGGCTGAAAATCCAAGCCTTCGCCAGTACGCTGCAAATCTCTACTGATAATGTACTGACTTTAATTTTTGCTCTTTTGGGCATGGGAATGTGGGCCATTGTCCTGCCGAAGGTTTTAGTTGGGCCAATTTGGGTGGCGATCAACTATACCAACCACCCCTGGCGGCCAACCTCAGGATTTACCACCCAGTGCTGGAGGGAAATTTTCATCTTTGGCCGGAACGTTCTGGGCATTGAGTTGCTAAAGACTCTCAGAAATAACTTAGATTATTTAATTATAGGCCGTTTTTTGGGAATTCAGGAGCTGGGGCTGTACTACTTTGCCTTCAATGCCGGGTTGGGGATTAGCATCAGCATTATCAGCGGCATCAATTCGGCGTTGCTCCCCCACCTCTGTGCCGTCCGGTCAGAACTGTCCAAGTTCAAGGCTCGCTATTTCAGCAGCCTGAAAACGATTAGCACCATCATTGTACCCCTGGTGCTGTTACAATCTAGCCTAGCGCCTTTCTATGTGCCGGTTGTTTTTGGGCAAAAATGGGTGGCGGCGATTCCCATCCTGGTCTTGATTTGCTTGTCGGCGATTCCCCGTCCTTTTGCTGATGGGGCGTCTCAGCTGTTGCTGGCCGTGGACAGACCGGAAGTGGACTTGCGCTGGAATATCATCTTTACAGCCCTGTTCACTGGTGGACTGCTGATTGGCGTGCAATACCAAGCGCTCGGGGTGGCGGCGTCGGTTTTCTTAACCCATGTAATTTTACTGCCTCTGTTTACCGTTTGGGCCAGCCGTTATGTATTTGGTAAATTTTTCAAAGCCGAAGAAATTTAGAGTTTTAGGCGTGCCGGTATTTTTTTGAAGTAGGGTATGAAGGCCAAAATATTTCACTTAATAAACGACAGGAGGCTGGGAGGAGTTAACAAGGTTTTAACTTCTCTGAATGAATCCCTTAGAGAGGATATCAAAGGAACTGTGGTTGGCAGCAATTTTTGGAGGTTTATAAAGGAAGGCGCTGGCGATTTAACCATTTTTCATGAGAGCTGCTCGTGGCGAAAATTGGGCGAGTTAATTTTCCTGAAGTTGCGAGGAAAATTAATCATTCACGACCACCAATACTGCCAGGGATTTGAAACTTACAATGTTCCCAGCCCCTTTCGGTTTCGCCTGATGCTCAAACTCGCCTATGGCATGGCCGACCGGGTGGTGGCCGTTTCTCACGCTCAGGCGCAGTGGATGGCAGAAAACAGGCTGGTTAAACCGTCTAAACTGAGAGTCATTCAACAGAGTACAAAGATAGAAGAGCTGCTAGCGCTTCCCCCGAAGCCGGTGGAGCCGCCCCTGATCTTGGGAGCCTACGGACGCTTTGACCGGCAGAAGGGATTTGATGTTTTAATCAAGGCCATGCGGCTGATTCCTAAGGAAAAGGTGCGACTTTACCTGGGAGGGTATGGGCCAGATGAAGAGGCTTTGCAAGAATTGGCCCGGGAACAAGAAAATATTAAGTTCCTCGGCACGATTCTTGATGTGCCCGCTTTTTTAAACGCTTGCGATGTGGTGGTGATTCCCTCGCGGTGGGAGCCTTGGGGGAATGTGTGTCTGGAAGCGAAAGCGGCAGGAAAGCCGGTGATTGCCTGCCGTGTGGATGGCTTGATTGAACAGATGAGTGACTGCGGTATTCTAGTCCCGCCAGAAGATCCAGAATCTCTAGCCGGTGCGCTCGAAAAACTCTGCTCTCTCCCCGAGTCAGCGCTGAAAGACTGGGGGCAGCGGGGTCGCGAATCAGTCAGGGACGCATGGAAAAACTATGTAATCCAGTGGGAGAGCTTAATTTGGGAAATATTACAAGACTGATTGATTTTTTAACTCAAAAACTATCCAATCGGTTTGTCCGCAACGTTGGCTGGATGGGGGCGGCAGAAGTTTTCATCCGGATTTCCCGATTGGCCGCTACGGTGGTTCTGGCCCGCTTGCTCACGCCTTACGATTATGGCTTGGCTGCTGTTGTCCTGACAACTAATGAATTTGTCAGTGTTTTCACTCGCAATGGCATCTGGGATAAGCTAGTTCAAGCGGATGAGGAGGATTTAGAGGAGCTTTGC
>CAZJNL010000499.1:0-4640 GCA_964546515.1 uncultured Oscillatoria sp. | reverse complement strand
CGTCTCTACAAGAGGAGAACCTCTGTAGCACACTTATTTGAGAACCGCTATATCTGCCGGTAGCAAAGCATATCTATAACCCGCTCCTACAATTATTAAAAAACTCTCTAGAGTCCGCCAGAGGCGCTCTACAGAACTCAAAACTTATTCCTCAATAATCTCATTCCTCACCATGAAGTTGCAGCGGTCTACTTTTATTTTGATGCTTTTGGCCTCGCTCGCAGGTGGGTTTGTTTACGTTTATGAGATTCAGGGCGCTCCTCGGCGGGAAGCTGCGAAGGCAAAGCAGCAGCAAATCTTTTCCTTTAAGGAAGAGGACGTGCAATCTCTGACGGTGAAAACCCAGAAACAAATGCTGGCGTTTGAGAGGGTCGGTCAGGAGAAGCAGCAAAAGCCGGTGGAACCCCGCTGGATCCTAAAGATCCTCAATCCGGCACTGGCAACACAGCCGGCAACCTGTACAGCACCAGCCACTGGGCAGACTGCAGCAACCTGCCAGATACCGCCACCGCCGCCGCCACCCCCCGCCTCAGCGAAACCGCCAGAACAGCCGGCAGCTTCCCCGAAACCGGCAGCAACTCCTTCACCCTCGGCTTCTGCCAAACCGGCAGAAAAACCAGCACAGGGTTCCGATACTGCAGGAGTTCCGGCTAGTGACGCATCGGTGGCATTTTTGCTGAATCTGCTCACCACCGGCAAAAGCGACCGCACGCTGGTGATGACTGACCCAGCCAAGCAGCGCCAAGAATACGGTTTGGATGAGCCGGTGGCGACGGTGGAAGTAAAGCTGAAGAATCAGCAAACCCATCGCTTGATTTTGGGCAAGCCTGATTTTAACGGCACTTTTTTGTACGCTCAATCTGACCCGCCGGCAGACAAATCTGAGGATATCGAGGTGCTTTTGGTGTCTCCGGACTTTCAAAATGCCGTCAATCGACCCCTGTCTGAATGGAAAAGCTCGGACAAGGATTCTAAGGAGTCTGAGAGCACTTATAAGGACAAGAACTCTAAGACGACTCCTAAGGGAACTGGGGGGAGTGCGGACAAATCTGCTCCTAAACCTGCCAAGTAGCGATTGCGTAACATAAGCGGAGTCAAACCGGCTTTCCGATTTGCAGAAAGCCGGCAGCTTAAAGACTGCGCTACACTGTGAGTGATGCCGGTGCTGGGGATAGGCGGAAAAGCCTCCCGTTTACCAGAACAGAAGTTTTTCCCCTCACAGGGCGTACCAAAAACGTAAAATTTGTTAACATAGTTAGATGCTCCCCAAGCGCGACACAGATAGCACGCCGGATAAGCAAATTTCTGCGGTGCAATCAGTATATCCGCGTTTGGGCATCCGTGTTGTGCCGGTGAGGAGATGGGGAGGCGAAGCGCTGCCAATCCAAACGCCACCGCATCCTTTCGCTTTGTTCTACCGACTCGCCCTCGCACTCCTCCCCAATACCTGCTCGGTGCCGGGCACCCCTCCTTCCCAATACCCGCTCCCCGACCGCCGGCTCATATTACATCCGGCTGATTAACTGCAATCAAGATTGAGAGGGCGAGGGCGAGAGGGCAGGAGGAGGGAAAAATGAATGGCAAGCAATTAACCGGACTTGCTCTCAAAGCAATAATGATATAAAATCGGATTTATTGCTTTTTATTATCCCGGTTGCCAAAATCTGAAACCCTCTGTGCTGCCGGCTTTTACCAGAGCCTCTCGGGTTTTCACAACCGGAAAAACCCAATCTAAAATCTAAAATCTAAAATCGACACGCCTGCCTTAACCCTTGGGGGGGTGCGCCGATCGGGTGAGATTGCCCTTGTACTTGAGCCGGCAACGCGGTTATCTTGCAGAATAGGTTCCATATTGACTCGGGTGCCGAGACGCAGGAATGAGGGATGGCTGGCAAGAATGTTGCAGGACGGTTACAAAAATTGATTGTTGCCTATTCAGCACTGGGGATTCTGGCCACCGGCACGCTCGTTGCGGTGGTGAGCGCAGTGCCGGTGTATCACCATCTCAAACAAAACGAGGAGAGAAATCTGCTGTTAGCTGTCAGAACTAGAACCCAGGCGGTTGAGGAATACCTCAGGCGAACTAAAGACATTGCCCAGCAGATAGCCTGCCGCACCGAACTGCGCAACCACCAGGAGGCATACAGCCAAAAGAAGCTCAGCCTCAAGCAATTGGTGAATTTAAGCTTACCCAAACTAACGGACGCCCTCAACCAGTCTGAGGAATTGGCAGGGATTAGCCGCCTCGATGTCTCTGGCAAACTGGCGGTGAGGGTGGGGCTGCCGGTGCCTGCCGAATTTTGGCCCGTCCCAGATGCCGGCTCCCAAGAGGCGAAGGTTTATGGCCCAGTGACTCTGGAAGGTGCCCCCTATTTAGTCGTGGGTGTTCCGATTCTCTTTCCATCCCGTTTCCCGGATTCACCGTTTCAATCCCGTTTCCGAGATTCATCCATTGGCCAATCCAGGCGAGTGGGGACGGACATCGTTTTGTTCAAGCTTGACCGGCTGCAGCAGATTGTAGCAGATGACTTGGGTCTGGGTCAAACCGGCGAAACAGTTCTGGGAACGGTGCTCGCCGACGGGGTGCAGCTGTTTTTCCCCTTGAGAGAAAACAAGGGGCGCTCTGTAGCCGTGGGGCAGATAGTGGGCAGATGGTGGGGGATAAATTTGAGACCCAATGGGTCTCAAATTTACGCAGATGGGGCAGATGGTGGGGCAGAGCGTGGGGGCGCAAAGCCTGCCGCAGCAGCAGAGCGAGCTCGATTCCCAACTCCCAATCCCCAACTCCCAATCCCCGATTCCCAATCCCTGATTCCCAAAACGTCTCTCCTGGGAATAGCCCTGCAAAAGGCTGTCGCTCAAAACACCGGCATCCTTTCGCCATCGGGTGCGGGCGGTGGCGGTGAGATTGTGGCATACAGCCCGATTCCAGACAGCGAATGGGGGCTGGCTGTCACAGTCGCTTACTCCGAGCTGTATGGGCCGATCTACCGCCTGATTGCTGCCACCGGCACTGCGATCGTTGTTTTGGTTTTGCTGGGCACCGGCGGCACCGCACTTCTGCTGCGCTCGCTTGCCGGCAAGGCCATCGTTCACGCTGCCGAACTCGAGCAGATGGTTGAGCAAAAAACGGCATCTTTGGAAACCGAACAGCAATGCCGGATATCGGTACAGGAGGCGCTCCGGGAATGGGAAGAGCGGTATGCGATCGCAGCTGCCGGTGCCAACGACGGGCTGTGGGATTGGAATCTAGAAACCAGCGAGGTCTATTTTTCCCCGCGCTGGAAAGCCACGCTCGGTTACGGCGAAAACGAAATCGGCACTCACTTCTCGGAATGGTTTAACCGGGTGCATCCCGACGACGTAGAGCGGCTGAAGGCGGAGATCACAGTCCATTTCGCAGGGCTAACCTCCCATTTGAGAAACGAACACCGCATCTCGCACAAAGATGGCAGCTACCGCTGGGTGCTCTGCCGGGGAGTGGCAATTCGGAACACCGGCGACAAAGCTTATCGCATGGCCGGTTCCATGACGGACATCACCGCACACAAAGCAGCTGAGGAAGAGAATCTCCGTCTAGCGGCTTTCCCCAGAAACGATCCCAATCCCGTTCTGGCATCAGACCGGCAGGGCAACCTGATTTACATCAACCCTGCCGCACAGCGGGTGCTGGCGCAACTGGGCGTCGAGCCGGCAGCGGGTTTTTTGCCGGCAAACCACCCCAAACTCGTGCGCCGCTGTCTGGAAACCGGACAGGGCGAGCGCCAGATCGAGGCGACTGTTGGCAGTCGCGTCTTTTCTTGGACTTATCACCCCATCCCCTCACTGGATGTCGTGCACATGTACGCCACTGATATCACCGAGCGCCTGTGGGCGGAAGAACAATTGCTCCACGCCGCCTGGCATGACGGGCTCACCGGCACCCCCAACCGCAACAAATTTATCCACCAGCTTTCCCAGACCGTGGAGCGGGCCAAACAGCGGCCCGACGATCTGTTTGCCGTGCTGTTTTTGGATCTGGATCGCTTCAAAGTGGTCAATGACAGCCTCGGGCACAGCAAGGGCGATCAATTTCTGATTGCGGTGGCGCGGCGACTGGAAGCGTGCTTGCGCCCCGGCGATCTCGTCGCCAGACTTGGGGGAGATGAGTTTACTATTCTGCTGTCAGCGATTAGCGACATCACCGACGCCACCGGCTTTGCCGAACGCATCCAGCTCGAACTGATGCAGCCGGTCAATCTCAGCGGGCACGAAGTGTTCACCACCGCCAGTATTGGCATCGCCATAGGCGCGTACCGCCCAGCCCCCTGCCAAAGCGAGCCGGTGGGTCGCCCTTACGAGCAGCCGGAAGACATCCTCCGCGACGCCGACCTGGCCATGTATCGCGCCAAGGCACTGGGAAAAGCCCGTCACGTCGTGTTCGACACCGCCATGCACGAACGCGCCGTAGCGCTGTTGCAGTTAGAGAATGATTTGCGGCGAGCTATTCAAGAAAGTTCTTGCGGCTTAATTTTGAATTCAGAATTAACTGGGGGAGGCGGAGTCTCCGGGCGGGCGTTCCCAGACGAGAGTCAATGGGAACGAGAGCATTCACAATTATTACTTTACTACCAGCCGGTTGTGGCGCTGGACACGGGTCG
>CAZJNL010000498.1:0-4648 GCA_964546515.1 uncultured Oscillatoria sp. | reverse complement strand
ACACAACAAACACACACACAACACACACACAACACAAACACACAACACACACACACACAACACACACAACAACACGCAAAACACACAAAACACACAAAACACACAAAACACACAAAACACGCAAAACACGCAAAACACGCAAAACACGCAAGAGTCGCCTGAACCTGCTAACGGCAGGGAAGCTCAGACCGCCGCAACTTTCCAAGCGGGAGGTGGGCAGAGTCTTGGGCGTGCCCCGGAAGCGGGTGAGGAAGGTGGTGTGCCTGGCCCATCAAGTGTGCATTTCCTGGCGGGACAAAGAGGGGAAAGTGTGCAGTTCGTTTTTCAGCTATCGCATCTTCCCGAGCTGGCAGCGAGCGGTGATCGCTCGGATTGGGCGCTGCCAAGACCTGCTGGCGGTGAATGAGCTGCGGGGGCTGATTGCGGCCGAGTACAGGCAATTCAAGTATTCGGCGGAGGCGAAGGCGGCCATTAACGAGGCTTTGTCCAACCGGGAGGGGCAGCTGAGCGAGGCGAATCCCTGAGCTGCTTAGGGCCGGCCAGCCAAAAGCGCCCGACAGCTGCAACAGCTGTGGGACAGACTTATCCGGCAGCCCCCCGCACCAAAGTTATCTCTCGCCCCTCGGTACGGCGCGATCCACTTGCGCTGGCAACTATCTTTATATCGCTTTACATTTTGTGCCGGTTAACCCGACTCCCATTTATACTGGCACTTGAGTCAAGTTTTTCTTCAGACATGAACCGAGCCACTCAACAGGTCGCTGTACCATCGCAGTTGAGCTCTAGGCTTAGCAAATCGAATATCTGGAAGCAGGACGCCCTGGAAGAAGCTCAGGCCAATCCTGCCGTCACCCTGACTGAGCGGGCGTGGCTGCCGGCACGCCGGTGATTGGCATGGGAATGGATTCTGTGCCCAAGAGCGCACTGCCACCGACAACGTTTGCTCTTGGAACAGATGGCTATCCCCGCTGCCCCATAATTCAGCCGGCACACTTGCCGGGAGCGTGCAATCTACAACTTCACTGCCAGCACAATGGAGGGTAGATATGAGGCGGTTTACCGACAAGTAATAGAAGGTCAGCTTTTTGGGCGAAATCCACTTCGACTCGCTCCCTGCCTGTCTGTTGAAGGGAATTCTCCACAATGCCTGCTTCAAGTATTCAATTTTACAGCAGAGACATATGTCTAGAGTCGGATTCTGATTTTTAGCCTGAATACTATCTATATCTGCTGAGTTCAACAACGTGGGAGTCAAGCCGATGAGTGTGGGAAGCGTAACAATTCCTTGTTGCGGCGGTTTTCAAATGCTGCGCCACATAAGGCATGGGGGTATCTACTGGTGCATGCATGTCCTGCCGGCAGTCAGTGCCACTCCCGATTGCCGAGCCCGCCCCCGACGGCAGCAGACAGGGGTGGCTTGCCCGTGCGTCCTTGGAGACATAGATGGAAGCCGGTGCTGCGAAATCCGCACGTCGGAGGCCTGCAGCATCACCCTTCTCTCCTTCCTTTGGCAGGCACAAGGCCGGCCCCTACAGCCTGGGAATAGTTTTGCCATACTTTTTTCAGGAGCGTTACTCCGCAGGTCTTACAGGCCGCATGGCAAAAAATACTATAATATCCGCATTTACAATCATAAGATTTTATGTCGCGCCGACAGGGTGGCTGGTTTGTAGTCAGGACTAAAGTCCTCATTTTCCAGTTATTCGCGTGACGCTGAACCGCAGCGCCCCAACAGCTGCCGTTTAAATTATACAGAGCTTTCAAAAGGAGTTTATCTCACTTATTGGCGAGCGCCCCCCACCGCACGCTCTTAGGCTCACACTTGACACTTGATGCCGGTGCAGCCCTGATAAAATCATTGGGATTGACGGTTAGGGGCACTTAAACTTGCTTGCAGCATTACTCTACGGACAGGAAGACTTGCGTCTGGAATCAGTAGCCGATCCCGCACCGGCTGCCGGTGAGGCAGTCATTAAAGTGGGCGCGGCGACAACCTGCGGCACCGACTTGAAAGTCTGGCGGCGCGGCGGCCATGCCAGAATGTTAAAAACGCCGACACTGTTTGGCCATGAGGCAGCCGGCCAGATTGTGGCGGTGGGGGAAGGCGTCACCGGCTGGCGTGTCGGGCAGCGCGTAGTGGCCAACAACTCAGCCCCCTGCATGACATGCTTCTTCTGCCACCGGCAAGAATATTCCCTGTGCCCGAATTTAACATGGAACAACGGCACCTTTGCCGAGTACCTCAAGATACCGGCACCCATTGTGCAACACAACATGCTGGCGGTGCCCGACGATTTGCCAGACGCCCTGGCATCACTGACAGAACCCCTGGCTTGCGTGCTGCACGGGGCAGCCCGTTCCAACGTCAAACCAGGAGATCGCGCCATCGTGCTGGGGGATGGGGCCATTGGGCTGATGTTTGTGGCCGTGCTCACGGCGCAGTCACAGGCAGAAGTGTTCCTGTTCGGCGGCAGCGACCAAAGGTTGCAGATTGGCAAACAGCTGGGGGCATCTCACACGTTTAATTACCATCAATTAACCGCTACCCACAAATCCCCCCAACTGCCTGAGGATAGCCTAGGGCGCGTCTCTACAGCGATTCCCGATACAGTGAGAGACTTAACGGAAGGATGGGGAGCCGATGTCGCCATCGAAGCCACCGGCGTCCCCTCAGCGTGGGAAACCGCCATTGCCTGCACTCGTCCGGGTGGCACTGTCAACTTATTTGGCGGCTGCCCGAGGGACACCACCATCACCGTCCATACAGAACAGCTGCACTACAGCGAACTCACACTCAAAGGAGTCTTTCACAACACCCCCAAATATGTGCGCTCAGCCTTGTCACTGCTCGCCCGCCGTGCTATACCATTTGAATTGCTGATTAGCTCCCACCGGCCACTGAAAGATTTAGAGCAAGTGTTTCAGGACATGAGCTCGCGCCTGGCGATCAAAGTAGCCATCGAGCCAAGATGAGGGGCGACTTGCAACAGTATCTCCCCTGCGGGCGACCCCGGTGGTTGCCCCTACAGTCCTAATTTAAGGCTGTTCGGGAACAAGACTGACACGGTAACAATTCACCAGCTACCGGAAGCAGCAACCAAAGAGGGGGCGGGAGGATGCCGGTTCAAAACGCCTTTCTCCCGCCCGCCCTTCCGGATTTTGGCGACTGTATCCTGAATGCAGCCCCATTTCCAGGTATAATCCATTCAATTTACCCCATCTCAGGATTTTATGGACTTCAAAAAAGTTAAAGATCGCAACCCGTGGAATTTCGTCCCCACGATGTATTTCGCTCAAGGCGTCCCCAATGTGATTATCAGCACCGTTTCGGTTATTCTCTATACCAAAATGGGGATAGACAACGCTCAAATAGCGTTCTGGACGAGCCTTATTTACCTGCCGTGGGTAATTAAAATGTTTTGGAGCCCTTGGGTTGATATTTACTCAACTAAAAGGAATTGGATACTTTACACCCAGCTGGCTATGACCTGCTGCTTGGGGTTTGCCGCCTTTGCCCTACAGCTGCCAAATTTCTTTTTTATCTCCCTGCTTGCCTTTATAGTCGGGGCCTTCATCTCCGCAACCTATGACATTGCAGCCGATGGATTTTACATGCTGGCCTTAAGTCCAGAACAGCAAGCGTTTTTCACCGGCATCCGCTCCGTGTTTTTCAGGCTAGCCGTAATTTTCTGTTCTGGGTTTTTAGTTTTCTTTGCCGGCCAGCTTGAATTGTCCCTGGGCAATATTCCTTTAAGCTGGACTTTAGCCCTGGGCCTTACCGCTTTAATTTTCGGTGGGCTTTTTGTCTACCACCAATTTATTTTACCCTTTCCTGACAGTGACTCTGGAGTCAAAACCAAACAAGCCCAAGAAAAAGCTCCTGTTGAAGAAATCGTAAAGTCGTACTTCAGTCAAAAGGGGATTTGGGCGATTTTGGCCTTTATAATATTATACCGGTTTGGGGAAGCCATGCTTGTGAAATTAGCTAGCCCCTTCCTCTTGAACGCAGCTGACAAAGGCGGATTGGGACTGAGCACATCGGATGTGGGGTTAATCTACGGAACCTTTGGGGTGCTATCCCTGATCGCGGGAGGCATTTTAGGTGGTGTGCTAATTTCCAAGTATGGCTTAAAGAAAACGATTTTGCCTATGGCATTAGCTCTTAATTTGCCAGATTTATTTTACGTCTACATGGCTTACAACCGGCCCCCGATACAATTCGTGTATCCCCTCGTATCCTTAGAGCAATTCGGCTATGGATTGGGCTTCAGCGCTTTCATGGTCTATTTAATGACCATTTCGCGAGGGAAATACAAAACATCTCACTATGCGATCTCAACCGGCATCATGGCTTTGGGGCTGATGCTTCCGGGTTCCTTTAGCGGTTACATCCAGCAACAAGTGGGCTACCCAATCTTTTTCATCCTGGTCTGTTTGCTAACTATTCCAGGCATGATAACGATATTTTTCCTGCCTTTAGAGGAAGCGGATATCTCTCAAAACCCTTAACAGCAGGGAGTGCGCCGGCGCGGGACTTTCCTGATCCGGCCCTGTTTTTTATCGCCAATTGATGTACTGTAGCGATTCTAATTGATTTGTTAATTTTTTTGAAAAACCGCCAAGACGCCACAGGACGCGCCAGCGGATC
>CAZJNL010000497.1:0-4650 GCA_964546515.1 uncultured Oscillatoria sp. | reverse complement strand
ACTGCCTCCAAAAGTTGCAACTTTGGTTAAGTAGCAACTTGAGTTATAATAATACTACGAGTCACTCCCCATCCCCCAGCCGGCATGGGATGGATGAGGATGATTTTTAGTTTTTCAGACGTGCGGCGCTGACTTCAAGCCTTTGCCGAACGCTGCTGTTTGAGATAGGTAAAAACGCTCTTGTCGCCGATATCGGGGGGGATGGGCTGAAAAGCCTTGCGCAGGGCGAACACCACAAACAGCACCGCCCAAGCGGCGAGACTGGCGCGTTCCACCGGCACCGGCAGCACCCCAGCCAAATGCCCCAGCAGCAGCGCCGGCACCAGAGGCGTCAGCAGCTTAGTTTCCAGCCGGTTGAAGCAAAAGGCTTCTTTGAAATAAATCCCCGCCAGCGCCGCGAAAGTAAAGCCGACACCGAAAAGGGTGGCGGGGTGGCTGTACACTGTTAGGGCGAGAGGCGTGCTGCTTTGCGCGGCTAAGATAAAGGCAGCCACGCCGCCGATTGCCCAAAACAGCTGCAGGAGCCGGTGCAAAATGGCCATATAAATGTGAATCGTCACCAAGCTGACGCCCAGCGCCAGACAGAAACAGGCGTACAGGGGCGTCAGGGCGCTCGCCACCGTCGGCGCGTCGCCCTCCCACAGCACCAGAGCGCTACCGGTGGCAAAGCTGAGCGCCGCCACCATCAAGCCGGTGCGGTAGATCAGCACCCCTAAACGATCGCTCTGAGTGACGGTAAACTCGCCAAACTGGCCTTGGAAGACGTTCGATTTAAAATCCGTTAGTTGCGTCATGGTTTACTCCGTTGGCTCAACTGCTTTGGGACTGCTGTCAAGATACACTTTAGTTATAAACCAGCCTCAGGGAGCAAGGAATGTCTAAATCTGATAAGAAAAAGAGTAAAAGCCAGCCAAACCCGCCGGGAGAAGAACCTAAAATCATAGAAATTGATGAGGGAGTCTTTGGGAGACTGTCACAAAGACTGGAGAAGCAAAAGGGCAGATTTGCTGATTTGATGAAGGCCAGAGAAATTGTGGCAGAGGACGAGTTAGGCTGGCCCTATGATCTGAGCGAAGAAATTATTGATGAGGAGGAGGCAGAAAGGGAAGAAGAATTTGAGAATAGAATTAAGGCTATTCTGGGGGGGTCAGAAATCACCGCCAGTGAAGAAGCCTTAAAAAACTATCTGGAATTTCTCAATAAAAATGTGAAACTGCCCTGTTCTGTCAGGGCGATCAAAGAGTTTGAATGGGAAGAATATTACCTGTTTGGCCCGGGCAGCAATAAAGAATATGAATCCTACAAGAAAACCAGGCCATCTCACACGGATACCTTCAATATAATTCGGTTTGAGGATAAAATAGAGAGCGAGGAAGATGGAATTCTGGTTGAAGTTCAGCGCCTGACTGACCAAAAGAATTTCACGGTAAATTTATACGAACTGGAGGCGGTAGACGAGGAATCAGCCAGCGCCAAATTATTGAACGATTATGCGGTTTGGTTTGTCAATTACATTTAACTGTAGCGATTAGCGGGTTTCCTGCCGGCGGCTAGAGCGCAGGTCTTGAACTGTCAGAAACCGGGTTTCTTTTGGCTTGACCACCGACAAATTGGTCAATCCAGGCAGAGAAACCCGGTTTCTTAACCTCGATTTTAATACTTGAGCGGCGGCCAGGACGCCTTTTGGGTGGCCATCAGGGGAACCGGAGGACAAGCAACCGGCAGCCGGCACCTGCCGGTGCTCTGGACACTCGTAACTTTGCCCGTGTTGAAAATTGTAACAAAAAGCTAAAGAATAGCGCAGTGTTGGGTTGCGGCGAGTACCATAAGAGTGGGGGTTGAAGAAAGAGCAACCAAAAAAATGAACAACAATAATAAGACTGTTCTGATCTTAGCCTTGCTGGTAACGGCAGGTCTGTTCAGTATAGGTGCCGGTCTTATCTGGCTGGGATACGTCTTAACAAAGGCCAACTCAGGGACGGCAACCCCAACCGCAGGAGTGAAAGCCGGGACTCAAGCAATAAGCGGAACCGCTAGCCAAGTCAATTACAGTAAGTTGCAGGAATACTTGCAACAAAAAGACTGGAGGGCAGCTGACCGAGAAACCTACGAACGGCTGCTAGAGGCTGCCGGCCCAAAGGCGCAGGCAAAGGGGATGACTCCTAAAGATGAAATGGAGGCTCTCTCCTGTACCGATATAAGAAAAATTGACAAACTTTGGAGTGACGCCACCAACGGCTTGCAGGGTTTTACCGCTCAGCAGGATATTTTAAGAGCTTATGGCGACTATCACAAGATGTATGACCGAGTTGGATGGCAAAAGCTATCAGGCGAGTGGCTGATTGAGTGGGACTACAATCCCCAAACCAAAAGAATGGATTACAAACCAGAGAAGGAGCCAAACTTTAAAAACCCTCCGCCGGGGCATCTTCCGACTGTGGAAAGAGGCTATAACTTCGGCACTTCTCTGGATGCAGCGCTGATCAGGTGCGGTCTTTAAGTGAGCGCCACTCGCACCGGCTCTCCCCAGTTTAGCTGCAACTGCGACTGCGCATTACCGCCACTGACAGTAATTTCCACCCAATTTGAGCTGCCAATTAAGGCGATCGGGCTGCCGGTGGGGGCGTCACTGTAAGTCTGGCCACTCTTGATGGTGAGATTGCCGGCAACCGCTTGCCAGCTGCGCCCCGCAACGCAAGAACCCGGAATATTGGTGATTAAATTGCCAAAGCGGTCGATATACTGGACGCAACCGGCCCAACCGGCATCCGTTGCAGTGAGAGCCGGTAAACGCAGCTGGGCCAAGCAGGCGGGATCGATGAGGCGTCCCAACTGTTCCAGAGGTGCGCCGCTAGCCAGATGAGCACCGGCAGGGGCAAAGATATCCCGCCCGTGGAACGTGGTGCTGGGTGCCGGTGTGCGCCAGTAGTGCCGATTCGTCAGTTCCACCGCTGCTATTGCCGGATTCTGGCTCAAAACCCCGCTGAACAGCCCATTATCTGGCCCAACAAACAAACCAGCTGCGGTTTCCAGCGCAATCGCCCGCCGGTGACTGCCCACCCCCGGATCGACAACGGCGACATGTACCGTGCCGGTGGGGAAATAGGGGGCGGCACACATCAGACAAAACCTGCCGGCGGCGACATTCTGGGGGGGAATTTGGTGCGTCAAGTCCACCACAGTCAGCGAGGGGTTGATGTGGGCGATCGCACCCTTGATCACCCCCACATAAACATCGCTCAAGCCAAAATCGGTTAACAGAGTGAGCATCCTGTTCTGAGGCATCTTGAAGATTGCGGGTAGCGGTTATCTTCTTTCATTTTCCCCCCTTGCAAGACTTGTAGCGTTCCGGAGGAACGCACCCTACTAACTAACCCCTACTAACTAACAAGAAGTTGCTCGCACAGCTCGTCCAAATCAGCATTTCTGTCCGCAATGATTTTCTGAGCCAGTTTTTTTATGCTCACGATATTTTCAGGACTCGCATCATCCAGATCGTCATTAGCATCAGTCAGGAGTTCTTGGAAGCGATAATATTGTTTGGGATTTCCCTCAGCCTCAGGCAGCAATTGTTCCAGATGGCACGCCACTGCCTCACTTTGACCGTCAAGAGTTATACTAATAACAGGTCGCACCCAGCGAAACATACCCCAATGTTTTATGGATTCGTAGGTATATTTGCGGGTGAGCGAACCCGTTCCCATTGAAACAACTAATATTTCCTCTAATTCTAGCTTTTCCCCAGCCTTTTTAGAGGCAATTATGGCTTCCATGATTGCCATAGAGGTGGGATTGTTGGCGAACACCCCACCATCGACCAAGGTATAAAATCCCGGGTCTGCTTGGCGGGTGGGAAGAAGGTAGGGCGGAAAAAAAGTCGGAGCGGCGGAAGTTGCCATTGCCGCTTCTGTCATCGTGAAGCCATTGCATATCTTCCGGAAGGATTTAGCTTGCGTATTTTCTCGTTCTGGCTTGCTGGTAAAGAAAACAGGCATCCGCAGCTCGGTGTCATAGCTGGTGATGAAAACTTCTTTTAACGCAGCTGTAAGAGGGGTGTTGCCCAAAAGTTCCGTAAAGACCTCTTCTCTGCCCTTTGAAGAGTATTTCGGGAAAAACAGGTCATCAATGCGGATTAATTTTTCAAGAAATGTCTCAAAAAAGATGCGCTTTCCATGTTGGCGATAAAACTCGATCAGCTCCTCAGCGGTGTAGTGAGGTAGACCGGCATTCTCCGGATTTGGCTTAGTCAGACCCAAAACCAGCATACCGCCGGTGGAAGTGCCAGCAATCAAATCGAACAGCTGGGAAATCCGCTTTCCGGTGCGCTTCTCTATCTCTGCTAGAATTATTGCAGGAATAATCCCTCTAATGCCACCGCCGTCAATGGATAAGATTTTAAACTTGAACGACATAAGAGTTTTAGAACTAACCGTGCAGACGGTAACAAGATTCCGAACCTTAGGGATTAAATCCGGATAGTTTTTAGCTGAATAAGTGTCAATCTCTGTTGCAGCACGGCGGAGTGCGCTGTTAGAGAGAGGCGCTGTGGGCGCTGCCTGTTACCGTCTGCCGGCTGCAATTAACGTATTTCTTAGCATTGCCGGCCCGCTCGGGATAGAGTGCGAGCGTGTCCGGCAAGCCTTGTTCCCT
>CAZJNL010000496.1:0-4677 GCA_964546515.1 uncultured Oscillatoria sp. | reverse complement strand
AAGACGCGATAGATAAATTGCGGAGCTACAAGAACTGCCGGGGAAAAAGACGCGATAGATAAATTGCGGAGCTACAAGAACTGCCGGGGAAAAAGACGCGAGAAATCGCGGAGCTACAAGAACTGCCGGTGAGGGAGAGGCGAGAAATCGCGGAGCTACAAGAGCTGCCGGTGAGGGAGAGGCGATAAATCGCGTCTCTACAAGAGGCTTTCCCTAATTAGGGGTATTCTAGCTGATTTGATATTCCCCCAGCGTCAGCATTCCTGCTGGTAAATCTGCGACTAGCCGCAGTGTTTGCAGCCACTGCAAACCGAGTAAATTTTCTTGAATATCGATTGCAGCAACAACTGGAATATTAAATTCCTGTTCGTCTAGCAGCACTTTGCCGGCATAGATTCTAAAAAACTCTTCACCCCTTGCTGTCCGCATGGCTCGTCTGCGTTCCATCAGAGGCCAACCCAATATCTCTATGTCTTGGATGTTCATCGCCAGCCAGTCGGTGGTGAAATACAGTAGGGGTAGGCACGGGGGCCTACCCCTACAAGCAGCAATCAATTCAATTTCAAACAATAGCTGACCTGTGTCGCCGAATCTGCCTGCAATCATATTTGGCCGCAGGCTCCTGTCTGATTCAGACGGAAAGCGCAAAGCTTACTGTGGGGGTGCTTCTGGCAAGCTTTTTGTGTCGCATCCTCCACTGCAACATCAATGAAATAGTCGCCACTATCCGGCTCGATGACGATGAACCAATTATAGTGGTCATCTATCACTTGTGGGCGGACTCGCTCAAAAATTGCGCGACAGCGCTGATATAAGGCTGAGTCTTCAGCTTTGCGTCGGGCCAGTTCCTCGGGCGGTATTGTGTATTCGGGGAATATCCTTCCCCGACGCGGGGTGCGTTTTTCAGGTGTTTGGGTCATGTTATGTCCTGCCGGTTTAATAATGGGTGCCTATCTTCTATTCTAACTCAATCCGGGAGCGCTCAACAACTCTTGATGGCCAACCATAACAAACTTCCTTCTTCTTCTCCCTCTGCGCTCTTGGCGTCTTGGCGGTTAAGAAAACCAATACTTATGACGCCCTCTCGATAAATATTTACAATAAAAATAGCCTTCGCCGGTCGCGGCGGCTATAACAATTTTCATGCTCTCAAGTATTGTGGCCTCCTGTATAGGAGTAGGGGCGGGTTTATTAACATCCTGTGTTGGGGGGCAAAGATTTAGGTTTCGCTCCTACCTAGGGCGAATAATCCTTTTTGCGCCCAGGAAACGATCTGAAAAATCGGGGGCGTCGAGGGAGCTATAAATCACACCGGCGGTGGAGGACGCCTGGATAAACTTTCGATTGCCGGCATAGATTCCCAAATGGGAAGGGCCAGAAGTGTAAGTTTCAAAGAAGACGAGATCCCCCGCTTGCAGTTGGTCGGGAGGGATGCTAATTCCATCGGAAAAATATTGCTGGTCTGCGTCGCGGTGCAGGCGGATTCCGTGAACTTTGAAAATAGTGTGAGCGAAACCGGAACAGTCCACACCGGCTGTCGTCATCCCGCCCCAGAGATAAGGCTGACCTAATAGCTGGCGTGCGGTTTCTAGAATGCGATCTCCCGACACCTTAGCGCGATTCCGCTGTGAGTAATCCAGCAACTCTCTAGATAGGATATATCCCTGTCGCCCGTCTACCAGTTCAACTAATCTGAAGTTGCCAGATGCGGGCGTACCGGAACCGACTACTGTACCGAGAGGCAAAACTAGGAAAGCCGGCGCATCCGGGCGGGGGAGGGTTCGCACGGAAGCTCGCGCAACAGAAACTATTGAGCGTTTTTCCCACTGTTTTCCTGGGGAAATGCTTCCCAAATCTGACGCCCGCACCCACCCGCGATAGTCAAATTGATCCGGCAAACTTACTTGCACCCATGAATTTTGCCGGCGGATAATTCTGACCGGTTCCCCATGCAGCGCCTGAGTCACCATCTCCGATTCTTCCGAGGGGTGCCGGTACACGCTGACAACCGTTTTGGCTGCGTAAAGGTTCGCCGTCAGCTGTTTTGCGGCTCCCACTTGTTCATAAGAAACGCCTGACTGACGCGCAATGTTAAGGAAGGTATCTCCCGGTTTTCCAGTTTCTGCTGGGGGAGTCTCGTACTTGTCAGCTTTTGCGCCGGCGAACCAGCCTAATGTCACCCAGATGAACCCGAAGGTGACAGCAAATTTGGCTTTGAGCTTTTTTTCTAACATCTTCTTAAAAGTTAAGCCGTCAGACTTGCAGGTGCGTTCCCTTGGGGGGAACGCTACTGGGGATTGGGCAGCCGTCAGACTTGCAGGTGCGTTCCCTTGGGGGGAACGCTACTGGGGATTGGTGAGTGGAGGGATTGATTGAGTCATGGAGAGCCGGTTATGTAAAGTCTCTTCTGATGCGATTTAAGGCTTGATTGAGTCCCTCACTGTCAGTCCAGCCGACAAATCCGCCGTAAATCATTTTATCATCTCTGTCGGCTAAAAAAACGTGGTCAACGCCAAGTGGGTTTTTCCAGGTTCTCACGGATGTGCCGTCTCTCAGTCTTATAATGGGATTGGAATGTTTGAAGTCTCGGTGGTGTGCCGGTGTGATTCCTGGTACGCTGTTTAAAATGGCGATGACTTCTCTGGTGACTTCTGTGGCGCTGTCTCTGACTGCGTTTGAGCAGCCGCACCCATCAGTGACGGTGGCTCTGAGTCTGTCTTTCATGTCAGCATCAAAGAGTAACAAAGACTCAAGTTCGCTGAGCAGTTTTCCGTAAGGTTCAGTCTGCCGCCTTTCGCAATAAATGGCGGTCAGCAAATCCTCAAGTCCGACTTTTGTCAGGGCGTCGGCAATCAGTGCTGTGACTCCCAAAACTGCTATCCCGCCCAGCATTCCTGCTGGCCCGCCCAGTATGGCGAGAGCCGCTGTAATGGCGGCGGCTCCTGTTAAGCCGGTTGTTGCCATTACTATTACTAATATTATCCCAGGCAATCCTAAGGCTGCGATTTTTTTGACAATTTCATCCATATGCTATAGCGTTTTTAAGCTGATTTTGGTAGATTTTATATCTGCGAGCGTCCGGTACGACGCGATAAATCGCGTCTCTCCAAGATAAATTGACAATTTCATCCATATGCTATAGGGTTTTCAGCTAGAGTGCGGGAGATTTTATATCTGCGATCGTCCGGTACAGGGAGACGCGATAAATCGCGTCTCTACAAGAGAAATGTACGAACGCCTTTTGTCGCGTCTCTAGACCCGTTTTGGGCCGGCATATCATTTTTCTATCCATCTGTACCATCACAAATTGAAAACCGCTATATTCACTTTAGCGCACCGGCTTGCGGGCTGGCCGGCCCGGGTGCTGGCCCGAGGGGCTGACCGGCAGGCCAGCTGTCGGCTTCCCAGGACGGCAAATCTGGTATACTATTAAATAAAGTAAAGATGTCTTTCAGAACTCAGTAGAAACTCATGGCGCTATTCGGATTTGGCAAGAAGCTGGCACTGCCCACTCCTCAGGAGGCTTTGCCGGGACGGGCGCAGGTTATGCCCGTTCCCTCCCTTCACTATGTTAACGGGAATCCGCTCAAACCTCCTTATCCGATTGGACTGGAGATGGCGATGTTTGGCATGGGCTGTTTCTGGGGGGCGGAACGCAAATTTTGGCAGGTTGAGGGCGTTTTCAGCACCGCAGTGGGTTACGCAGCCGGTATAACGCCGAACCCCCTCTATGAGGAGGTTTGCACCGGCATGACGGGTCACAATGAGGTGGTTCGCGTTGTGTTCGATCCGAAACTTGTCAGTTACGAGGCTCTCTTGAAGGTGTTTTGGGAAAACCACAACCCCACTCAAGGGATGCGCCAGGGCAATGATGTTGGCACGCAGTACCGTTCGGGAATTTACGTCTATTCGGACGAGCAACGGAAGCTGGCTGAAACTTCGCGATCCGCTTATCAGGAAGCTCTGAAAGCTGCCGGTTACAAGGCGATTACTACTGAAATTCTGGACGCTCCTGAATTTTACTACGCGGAAGGCTACCACCAGCAATACCTCGCGAAAAATCCTAATGGATATTGCGGGCTGGGCGGGACGAAAGTTGCTTGTCCTGGATTTGCTGTGCCTGAAGGGGTTAAGTAATAGGTTGGCTTGACTTTACCTGATGCTGAGAAACCCGGTTTCTTTAAGGAACCGGGTTTCTGTCTTATCCAAAATGCGGTATTAGCTCCTGTATTTTTCTTTAATGCGCTGGATTTGCTCTATAAATTCAGCGCCTTTTTTGGGGTTGACCATTGCGACAAAATTGGCAAATCCCTGAAGGGAAGCTAGAAGCGTGTCGGAGTTTCCCCAGTGCTTGCCTTCTAAGCCGTCTTTCTCGATTTGGTAGAGTGTGGCGCGGAAGCGTTTTAAGGTTTCTCTGGAGATGTTGGGGTGGCTGTTGACTACAATGCCGGTGACTTCTTGCTGCCGGTTTTTGCGCAGGATTCGGGTTTTCTGTTCGTTGATGGCAAATCCTTCGTGGGCGACTATTGATTCTGTGCGTCTGAGGATGTTGCAAATGTGGCGCAGGCTTTCACCGGCACCGGAAAAGGTGAGGTCGTCTGCGTAGCGGGTGTAAGTAAAGCCGAGTTCTTGCGCCATCTGAACCAGCCGCCGGTCTAAGCGCCGGCACAGCAAGTT
>CAZJNL010000495.1:0-4687 GCA_964546515.1 uncultured Oscillatoria sp. | reverse complement strand
ACCCACCACCGGCAGGGTTGACCTGCAAGGGGTGCCCATTACCCAGCCTGGTCCAGACCGCATGGTGGTGTTCCAAAACTACGCCCTGCTTCCTTGGCTGACGGCGTTTGAAAATATCTACCTGGCGGTTGACTCGGTTTACCCGGAAAAGCCGGAAGCGGAAAAGCGGGACATCGTGCGCAAGCATCTGGCAATGGTGGGGCTGACGGAAGCGGCTCAGAAAAAGCCCACCCAAATCTCTGGGGGGATGAAGCAGCGGGTGTCCATCGCCCGGGCGCTGGCGATTCGCCCCAAGGTGTTGATTTTGGATGAGCCGTTCGGCGCTCTAGATGCTATTACTAAGGAAGAGTTGCAGGAAGAGCTGCTGAAAATCTGGAGTGATAACCGGGCGACGGTGTTGATGATCACTCACGACATCGACGAGGCTCTGTTCCTGGCCGACCGGCTGGTGATGATGAGTAATGGGCCGGCTGCTAAAATTGGCGAGATTATGGAGATTCCCTTCCCTCGCCCCCGCGACCGGGCCCGCATTATGGAAGACCCCGAATATTACAACCTGCGCAACTATGCCTTAGATTTCCTGTATAATAGGTTTGCTCACGACGCTGATGAGTAAATCTTTCAGGAAAAGGGCAAGCACGCCAAAGGCAAAATTTTTCGATTTTCCTTTTGCTGTTTGCCTCCTTCAGGCTGAAAGCTGATATCTGCCTCCCGCACGACAAAACCGGGAGGCGTCTCGCTTTTTTGCTACGCCCCTATTTCTTTTGTCTTGGGTGCCCCCTGAATGAAACAACAGCGCCCTAAAACTAACCTGATAGCGGTCTGGCTGTTTATAAACGTGACAGCAATGTTGTTATGGAAGAAATTGTTTGCGGAACTGAAAACTCACAGCCAGGATGAGAACTTTCTGCACTTGCTGGAAAAAGGAGAGGTCCTAGTCTCCAAAGTCCTCTCAGTTGCTATGATAATTGTCATCCTGGAGTCTATTTTAAACCTGGGAGTGTTTATGGTGGAAGGGCTGATCGCAGCCTCCACTAAATCTTTTAGCAAGACTCTGTTTGAAACTTTCGGCCTGTTTTTGAATGTTTTGATTGCCCTGGAGATTCTGGAAAATATCACCGCCTATCTGAAAAAGCATGTGATTCAGGCGGAGCTGGTGATCGCTACTTCTTTAATCGCCGTGGCTCGAAAGATTATCATTCTGGATCTGGAAAAATATGACGGCATTAAGATTGTTGGCTTGGGGGTCGCCGTCTTCGCTCTTTCTATTAGTTACTGGATTGTTAAAAGCATGAACGTCAAGCAGGATGGCGAATAAAGCGCTGGCATCCCCTGCATCGGGGCGGCCCGCAGCGGCAAATCTTGCCCCAGGGAACTGTCAACGACCAGGATCGCACCCTGGGGATTCCCGCCGGGCGTGCCAGATGCCTGCCAGATTATTGCCACCGGCCAAATCCGGCACATCGACTTGGGCTGGGTGAATAGCAAGCACTTCTTCAATGTCGCCAGTTTCGGCCTCAGCGTGCAAATCACCCAGCAGTTGAGTAAAGATGGCTGAAGATGCCGCGATTGACGACCGGCGGCTGGACTTGTACAGCCTGGAAACTGAGCGCTGGTGGCAAATCCTCCCCTTGCTGCCGGCCATCTGGCGAGGAACTCACACCACCAGGCCAGGTGTCCGCGCTCTTTCCGGCACCGAATTTGAAGTATACACCCAGAAACCCCGTGCTGTCAACACCGATGGTGAAATTACGGCCCGCACGCCGGCCCACTTCCGCGTCATCCCGCAAGCTTTGGCAGTTCTGGCTCCCGCCAAATAGCACTGACAGATGGCAACCGATTTCTCTTTCTCAGTATTTTTACAAGAATTTATAATTTGATATCAAAATTCAATCTCAACGAAGTGCAGCAACATGAATAAACCAGGTTTCTTGAAGTTTCCTGGTTTCTGGCCGCCGGCATGTTATGCTTAATTATGTCTGCATACTTACAAGCATTTATAATCTTTAATAAAAGTCATGTTTGGCTTGGCCACCGGAGAGTCAAGCGGTGTTGTTGAAAGCCAAAACAAAAGAGTCAAAAGGCAAAATTTCACTCCCCTGTTAGGGCGGATTCTTCTGTCCGCGATTTTTCTCAAAGCCGGTGTGGATAAGATTATCGCCCCGGTCTGGCACCACGGAATATATGGGTGACAAAGGTGTGCCCTGGCAAGCTTCTGATTCCCACCATCATCGTTTTGCATGCGGAGGTGGGCTGTCGGTGTTACTGGGCTACAAAGCTCGCTTTGGCGCGTTTGTGCCGCTCGGATTCTCGATACCGGCTACCCTGATTAACCACACGGATTTTTCCTTTGCGCATCCAAGAAATTCAGTTTATGAAGAATCTGGGGCTTATGGGTGGATTGCTGATGCTGGCTGATTTTGGAACAGGGCCACTCAGCTGGGACGAGGGACTTCCGTCACCTAAAACATCTGGTAAACTGACCAGTGACGAGTCAGGAGAAAGCAGTCAGAATTCAGAACTGCTGCAATGGCAGCAAGCTCAGGAGATTCTGAATCGCCGTCATTGCTTTGATTGCTGGGTTGTGTTAAAATAGTTTCACCCGGATGCTAGGCATTGGATACTCCCACCGAGAGCCGGTGTTGCCCCGCCAGTTCCCCAGCAAATAGTGGGTGATTCTTGTAAGGGTTGCTAAACTATCCTTAGTTTCAAAGAGTTAACCAAAAATCACTCATACTCTTCCTGGATTGGCAGATTTTGCCTTTTTTTGCCGGCGGTAATTGAGCGCGTAAGTACAAGATTGCGTGCGGGAGTTGAGGATTTCCCAAGTTAGCTAAAGTCAGCTATTCATCCGGCTATAACGGAAGCGGTATAGCGGGGGCTAGCCGGTGAAGCTGCAAGTGGCGACCGGCTGAATATCAGCCTAACAGCTAGATGGAGCGTGCGGGTTGATTTTAGAGGCGCAATTCTGAGAGAAAGATGAAGTTTTAATAAAAAGAAAGCGGAGCGACAAAATTTTTCTAACTTTTCCCCAAACGGGACAAGCCCAGCATTGAGATGGCACAAAGAAGGTTGGCTGTAAGCTGATTCAGCCTCGGCAGCGTAACGGTGCTGGTTTCTCTTGCGAACAGCCCCAGAGAGATGCCGGTTTTTTCTCTCTCCCCTCTCCCCTGAACCCCCTCTTCGGGGGTCATAATATTTTTGCAGGCATTGGGATGCTCCCTTCAGCCTCTCCCCCATCCCGCACGCTTGTAAATACTGGCTGCATTGGTTATATTATCAATTGCCAGCCCCTGATTCCACCGGCGCAATGGGTAAATCATGCTACAATTTACCAAAGGGAACCCTTGTAAAGTTGAATAGATGAGACTGTTGGCTCATCCGTGAAGCGCAACGCGCCACATTGGCTCCCTCGCACGCCTCTTATATGCTCCGGTCAATTGCCCGCAATTAATTTTTCCACCCCTCCTCCTCTTTCTTCTTGCTTCTTGGCGTCCTTGGGGGAAATGCGGTTCATTATTAAAGTTAGGCATAGGGTGGGGATTGACCCCATATCAATTCGCCAACAGTCTCATAGATTTGGCAATCGCTGCTGCTACAAGGCAGAGGCGGCTAGAGTGACAAGACTTCTGCCACCCAAGTCCCGTGTAAACTGAAAGGGTTTGAGGAAAACGGCTGCGGATGGCTTCCCAAGGAAGCCGTAATGCCATAACCTAAATTGATGCCCCCATTGCCCTGCGGCGATGGCCAGTACCTGCCATCTGGCAGAGGTGCCGGTGTCCCACTGTTTCAAGAGGAAGGGAAGTTTTCCGACCTCGCCAGATGGCGAGGTGCGTCCGGCATATCTCCGATGGGGCATACCCTTGCTCTGAGAGAACTTGGCGGAGCTCGTTGTGCGGGATGGATGGCCAGACGGGAGGCGACTGCGGCTGTTTGGCGGCGCTGCGCTCGGCACCCGGGCCGGGGCTTTCGCCAGACCAGTTGGTGCGTCTGCACGGCCAAATTAGACTCAGTTGACCGGATGGTGGCACGGAGCGCCAGAATTGAGGCAAAGCGCGATCCGTCTGCGGCAATCCCGATAGAGTTATGCACTGTCACAATTTATCCCAGTCATAATCTCATCGAAAATAGAGGATGGCTCGTGATAATTTTGAGGCTAAGAGAGATTAGGAGTTGTAATGAACAGTCAACCGTCCGCTGCGACCCCGATGAACGCCCCAAAGTCGGCGTCTACCCCAATGAATACCAAGGCAGCCATGCCGCCCCTGCCGCTCAAATCGATTCTCAGCGTTGACCTGGGCCGGACGTCCACAAAAGCCTGCGTGAGCCGAGAAGCGGACAGTGTGGTATTCATTCCGGCGAATGTGGTAGAGAAGCCGGTGCAAGACGTTCGGGGAGGCACCTTTGAGCCCCGCTCCGCCGACATCTTATTGGATCTGTGGCTGGAGTATCAGGGGAGCGGCTTCGCCTTTGGCCAGCTGGCTGCAGACTTTGGAGCCAAGCTTTACTCTGAAACGGGCAATGTCAATCAATCCAAAACCGAAGAGGCACTGCCTAAAGTTCTCGGTTGTATCGGGTTCTTCAACGACAAGCTCAAAGACAAGGATGATTTGGCTGTAGTGATCAGCCTGCCTTACTATTCGCAGGAGCAGTTTGAGCGAGAGAAAGAAAAGGTCGTCAACCTGCT
>CAZJNL010000494.1:0-4690 GCA_964546515.1 uncultured Oscillatoria sp. | reverse complement strand
CTCACCGTTGAAGCCGGTGGGATGGTGGTGCAGGGGCGGGCGATTGAAGAGTTTAATGATAAAAATGACGAGATGCTAATCGCTGTTGCGGCGGTTACAGTTTGGGTGGAAACGGAGTAACTAGGAGAACAAATCGACAATATGGCAGAGCTGACGCTACCCGTACTGAAAACCGCAGCCCGAGATTTTATTCAATAATTGAGCGCTACGTCGATTCCCAACCTGTATGGCATTACAGATAGTAAAGCCGTAGGGACATATGTTGAACAGGCATTTCACCGGTATCTTGTAGCCCAATATTACCACACACCTGGCAGCTCGGCACTCGGTATCGATTTTCCCATATTAGAGGTAGACTTAAAGGTAACATCAATCAGACAGCCGCAGTCTTCATGTCCCTTTCGCGATGCCAGCCAGAAAGTGTACGGGCTTGGCTATCATCTTCTCGTGTTCGTCTACGAAAAAAATGACGATTCTGTGTTAAGGGCAGCTCGATTGAACTTCCCGCACGCAATTTTTGTAGCGCGTGAGCAAACAGGAGATTACCAAACAACCTACGGCTTGATAGAAATTCTGCGCCGGAATGGCAATCAGGATGATGTGGTTGCATTCCTTGAGGAGCGTAACCTTCCTCTGGACGAGATTGGACGCGAACTACTTGCGGAACGGATAATGGCGCAACCTCCGGCTCTAGGCTACCTCACTATTTCTAATGCGTTGCAGTGGAGGCTTCAGTACAGCCGAATCATCACTCTGGGAACCCTAGGTACAACTGAAGGATTGGAGAATCTTCTTGTCTAAACAGCTCGGCGACTTTCAAACACCACCGGCACTTGTAACCGCAGTCCTTGAATCTCTGGGAGCCAACGGCACAATTTGGCCCAGAGTCCTCGAACCGGCTTGCGGTTGCGGAAACTTGATCGCGGGCTTGCTCAATCTTCCCACTCCCCCTCGCGAAATCCAAGCGATTGAGCTGCAAACAACTCATTTCCAAAGCGCCCAAAAACTTGCCGCTAAATCTTCCTCAACTCGTGTTATCATAAAAAATGACAAACTCTTCGATGTAGATTTTCGCCGGGACTTGCGCTGGGAAACAACCTGCTCCCTTCTGGTTGTGGGAAATCCGCCGTGGGTAAAAAACTCCTAGCTGGGGGTTGAGCGGAGTGCGAACCTCCCGCACAAGACAAATCTGAAACACCTGCGAGGGATTGAGGCGCTGACCGGCAGTTCAAATTTCGACATTTCCGAGTACATCTGGATAAAGCTGATTAGGGAACTCGCCCCTGAAGAACCGACAATTGCCCTGCTTTGCAAAACATCTGTGGCGCGGAACGTCTTGCAGTTTGCGTTCGATACCGCACTGCCGGTGAAGAGCGCCTCTGTCCGAATGATTGACGCCCAAAAATGGTTTGGGGCTGCGGTTAGCGCCTGCCTGTTTTGCGTAGAGGTGGGTTCAGGAAAACCGCAGTACGAAGCACCTGTCTACCGAGATTTACATGCGACTGTTCCAGAGTGTACTACCGGCATTGCCGGCGGGCGAATGGTTGCAGATATCACAGCTTACAAGCGCTCAGCTTTTGCTGATGGAATTTGCCCATTTACCTGGCGTCAAGGACTGAAACACGATGCCGCACCAGTTATGGAGTTGACCTGCAATACATCGGGATGTCTCCACAACAAGCTGGGCGAAAAAGTTATCGCTGAACCTGAATATCTCTATCCCTTGTTCAAAAGTACGGATCTGTTTCACCAAGCCAGCGTTATGCCTCACAGGGCTGTAATCGTGACTCAGAAGCGTCTGGGGGATGACACGCAGCAGTTGCAGCAGACTGCGCCTCGTTTGTGGAGTTACCTGACCGCACACACTGGCATATTTGAGCGACGAAAATCATCTATCTATCGGGGGAAGCCACCTTTTTCTATGTTTGGCATCGGAGACTATTCCTTTGCTCCCTACAAAGTAGGCATTTCTGGTTTGCACAAGATTCCCAGGTTTCGAGCTATCGGAGCGGTTAGCGGGCGTCCGGTTATGCTTGATGACACCTGTTACTTCATCGCTTGCTATTCCCCTGAACAAGCTGCTTTCCTAACTAGTCTGCTGAACGACCCACTCTGTCTGGATATTATCTATTCGCGGTTCTTTTCAGATGCCAAGCGCCCGATTACCAAGAAACTGCTGCAAGGCATTGACCTGAAGGCACTTTTTGATAGAATTGAACTGCAGTCGCTGCTGTCTGGGGCTGAAGTTGAATTTGAGCGACTGGCAACTGTGGCGGGCAAACAAAAACCGGCATGGCCTTCATCATTAGAGGAACTTCTGGTTGAGCGAAAGCCGAACGATGGGTTAAAAGTTTGACGCCGCACTTGCGGCGCACTGCGGCGCTTCGGGAACGGCTGTGCTATATTGCGAGAAAATAGGCTGAGGCAGTCAGAGGAACTGAAGATGAAAATTGCGCTCGGTGCGGACTCGGATGGATTCAACCTCAAGGAAGCGGTTAAGAAGCACCTGCAGGATAAGGGTTTAGAAGTCGAAGATGTGGGAGTGAGCGATTCCACCAGCGAGACGCCTTACTATCAGGTGGCTTCTCAGGTGGCCAAACGGGTGGGAAGCCAGCAAGCAGACCGGGGCATCCTGGTGTGCGGCACCGGCATGGGCATGGCCATCATCGCCAACAAGCACCCCGGCGTCTATGCTGCAGTGTGCGAAAATACCAACGCCGCCGAAAAGTCCCGCTCTATCAACAACTCTAATGTCCTGACACTGGGAGAGCTTGTTACCACCTCCTCGGTCGCCAGGGATATTGTAGATACCTGGCTGACAACCGAGTTCACGCAGGGGTGGGATGCGCGGATTCAACAGTGGTTGCAAAACTCGATGAAAGACATTGCCCAGCTTGAGGAGCAAGAGTTTAAGAGTGCGGAAAGTTAATGAGGAGGCGCAAAAGCTAAAAATCCCCTCGTTTAATCCGGTCAAACAAATTCCTCATGTCCTTGTCTAGGACAAGGATCTCCATAATGGAGCCAATAGCCGCTTCTGTATCAAAAAGGGCAAAGCGGACTCCGGGATTGTTGCCAACGCGCCCGCTTTGGATGATGGGATAGCCATTTTGGGCCAAGTCGCCAACTGCCTTTTCGTAATCACGACAATAAATCCCTGGTGGTGCATCCCTTCCCCCTTCCTTTCTAGAAATTCCTTAAAGATGCTCTCTCCCGAAAGGTGTTCGATGATTTCAATCTGTACATTTCCCGCATAGGAAATAGCGAGGTGCAGGCGGTAATTTGCCTCTTGACCCCGGTAGGTCTTGTCCTCAAACTGCACGTCCTCAAACAGGTAGAAGCGCGGCACCCCCAAGTGTTCATTAAAAAATTTCTGCGCTGCTTTGATATGCTTCACCACAAAAGCGATATGGCTGCATCCCTGGGCAATCTAGGCGAACGGCAATCCTGTCATATCTTTTCCTGCTAAGCGCGAGCCTGTAGAAAGTGCGAGCAACAGATAGCATTATATTCCTGTGCGCAAGCAAGGAGTTACCCTCTTGTGAAAAAACTAATCAACCAACCGGAAAATGTGGTGCGCGAAAGCCTGGAAGGCATGGCAGCCGCGCATCCCGACCTCATCCAAGTCCGCTTTGACCCAACGTTCGTTTACCGCACCGGCGCACCCGTCCGAGGCAAAGTCGCCCTCATCTCCGGCGGCGGTAGCGGACACGAACCCACGCACGCCGGCTTTGTGGGCACCGGCATGCTGGACGCCGCCTGTCCGGGTGAAGTCTTCACCTCCCCCACCCCCGACCAAATCCTAGAAGCCTCTCGCCAAGTTAACGGCGGTGCCGGCATTCTCAACATCGTCAAAAACTATTCAGGCGACGTGATGAACTTCGAGATGGCAGTCGAACTGGCTCACTACGAAGGCATCCGGGTGTTCAATATCCTCATTGATGACGATGTAGCCGTCAAAGACAGCCTCTACACTCAAGGCCGCCGGGGTGTAGGCACAACTGTTCTCGCGGAAAAAATCTGCGGCGCTGCAGCGGAACAGGGTTATGACCTCAGCCGGCTTGCCGACCTCTGCCGCAAGGTGAACCTAAACGGGCGCAGCATGGGCGTGGCGCTCACCTCCTGCACCGTGCCGGCGAAAGGAAGCCCCACTTTTAACCTGGGTGAGGGTGAAATGGAAGTCGGGATTGGCATTCACGGGGAACCGGGATGCCAGCGCGTGCCGGTGAAATCAGCAGATGAAATTGCCGAGATGCTGGCGATTTCCATCATCGAAGATTCCCCCCACACCCGCACTGTGCGCGAGTGGGATGCGGACAAAGGCGAATGGGCAGAAGTGGAACTGACTGACCCGCCTTTCAATGCCGGTGATTCAGTTTTGGCGTTTGTCAACAGTCTGGGCGGCACTCCTCTTTCTGAACTGTACATTATCTATCGCAAATTGGCGCAAATCTGCGAAAAGAAAGGACTCAAGATTGCCCGCAACTTGATGGGGCCTTACATGACTTCTCTGGAAATGCAAGGCTGCTCAATCACTCTGCTGAAGCTGGATGATGAGATGATTAAACTGTGGGATGCGCCAGTTTTGACGCCGGCGTTGCGGTGGGGAATGTGACGTATGTAGAGACGCGACATGTCGCGTCTCTACAAATCCTGCAAGGTCTGCTGCACCTCCTGCAAGGTCGCTTCTCTC
>CAZJNL010000493.1:0-4700 GCA_964546515.1 uncultured Oscillatoria sp. | reverse complement strand
ATTGGCTGCTCGTTCTTTGCGAGCACGGCAAGTGCTGTAAAGTTTGCCGGTGGCAGCGTTTTCAGCGCCGCAAATCCCCAAAATCAACCCCTGCTAACCGTCAGCGTGCCGGTTGGCTTGCAGTTTGAGGCAAATCCGGGAAGGATTCTCGTGCACGGAGGGGGAGGGGGAATCCGAACAGCAGCGGATCTCGCTGACACGAGTGCAGGGCAAGCGCGTCGCACCCGCTCAAACCCTAGCCCTGGTTGGCGGAAATGTCGCCCTCGAAGGAGCAACCCTCAAAACCGCTGGGGGGCGGATTGAACTGGGCAGTGTGGCCGGTGCCGGCACAGTCAGCCTCACCCCCACAGAAAAAGGCTTTTCCTTAGGATATGAGGGCGTCCCTGCCTTTGGGGACATTCAGCTTTCCCAGCAGGACCGCCGGTGCTAGCGGTGCCGGTGGCGGCGATGTCCAAGTTACAGGCCGGCGCGTGACGCTGACGGGCGGTTCCCGGATTGAAGCGAACACCTCGGGTTCAGAACCGGGAGGAACACTTAAAGTGCGGGCATCCGAGTCAGTGGAACTGACTGGCACCTCAGCGGACGGTCAGTTTCCCAGCGCCTTATCCGCTCAAGTGAGACAAGGACCCACCAGTGCTGGGGGCAATTTAACTGTGGAAACAGGGCGGTTAATTGTTCGGGAGGGGGCGCTGGTATCCGCTGCCAGACTGGGTGCGGGGACAGCAGGCACCTTGACCGTGCAGACGCGCGGCAAGAAAGCGGGTATGCCCTTGGCATACGGCTTCCCGCAGGGTGGGCTTCCCTTGTCGGGTGGAACTGACTGGAGAATCAGCGACTGGGGGGCGAATCAGCGGCTTGTCCACTCAAGTTGCGCCCGCAGCCACCGGCGCTGGGGGGAATTTAACAGTGGAAACGGGCCGGTTAATCATCCGGGATGGCGCAGCAGTATCCGAGGCTACCTTTGGGGCGGGGAAGGTGGGAAACCTGACCGCACGCGCCTCCCTTGTCAATAGAAGTGACCGGCGCAACAGCCAGCGGCCTGTTTGTCAGCGCTTTATCAACTCAAGTCGAGACAGGAGCTACCGGCGCTGGGGGCAATTTAACCCTAGAAACGGGGCGTTTAATCGTTCGAGATGGGGCGCAGGTCTGATCTGGCACCTTCGGACCGGCACCGGGGGTTAGCTCTGGCGGTGAGAAGCTCTCCGATTCAGTCGAACTGAGCGGAACCTCAGCAAACGGCATTGCTAGCGGATTAATTGCGGAGAGCTTCAAGGTGACGGCGGTGCGGGGGACTTAACCATTCAAACCGGGCGGCTGACTGTCAAAAATAAAGCGGTAGCCGTCACAAGTTCTTTGGGTGCCGGCAAGTCGGGAAACCTGACTGATCTCTGAATCTGTAGAACTGAGCGGCGTCTTTAGAGAGCGTCCCAGCGGCTTGTTCACCCGCTCTTTCGGTACTGGAGATGCTGGGGACTTGACGATTGACACGCAGCGGATGAATGTCCGAGGTGGGGCGCGGGTGACGATTAGATGATTGAATCGCCGGACATTTCCCGACATTTCTCCCTAAAGACCGGTAAAAAGCTATATGACGTATCATATTAGACTTTAACCCCGGAGTGTGTAACAATGTGATAAATCCGAAAAGTAAGCGGAAACGAGCCTTTTAATGAGGTTAGCGACCGTGTAGAGGTGTTTGCAGTTTCACCTGTACGGGTTTGTAACGTGCGAAAAACAACCCATAAAGTCTGGCAATGTCCTGCATTGTCCTGCTTTTTGTGAACTGTCAGCTTCTACTTTTGAGGGCAAGGGGGGAACGGCTCCCGTGATGGCCACGGAGTCTGTCGAATTGAGTGGCTCCGCAACCGCACCGGATGGAGAGATTAACAGTGGCCTTTTCGCTCAAACGGTCGGGCCTGGAGATGCCGGCAACTTGAGCGTTGAAACCGGGCAGTTGATTGTTGGCAATGGGGCGGAAGTCAGGGTGAACGCCACCGACATCATGGGGGGCGGCATGTCAGGAGCCGCCGGCAACCTGGAGATACAAGCTGGCTCTATCCGTCTCGACAGCGGACAAATCACAGCCAGAACCATTTCGGGAAAGGGCGGCAATATCCAGCTGCAGGCGCGGGATTTGCTGCTGCTGCGACGCAACATGCAATTCTTGCCGCAGCCATCTCGTCGGCTCCCTCTGCGCCGGCTTGCGCGACGCTGCTGCTGGAACAGGGCAGAGGGCAGAAGCTTGTACCGGGCGGGGCAGTTTCAGCCGGCGGCTGAAGTGCTCGCACAGGGGCGGCGCAAATGTGCCAATCGCGGCGGGACGCCCTCAACCAAGCTCTGGCGCTCAGCTATCTCTCCCTGGCTGATCAAAAACTCGGACATTTGTCCCTTGCTGGAGAGGCGAGCACCACCAGCCTCAACCTCTTAACCCCCTCGGACTCGCGCAATGCGGACTCGCAACGGATTCTCGCTCTCGCCCTCAATGTGCGGGGCAGCCTGCAACTGGCCCTGGGACAAACGGCAGACGCCCTGGCCACCTGGAAATGCTGACGCCTATGCCGCAGCGGGCGACCGGCAAGGTCGGGCCGGCAGCCTGATTAACCAAGCCACCGCCTTGCAAGCTTTGGGGCAGTACCGGCAAGCCGTGAAACTGTTGCAGCAGCGGTCGGAAACCCTGCAAGCGGAGCCGAACTCCCCCCTGAAAATCGCAGGATTGCGCAGTCTCGGAAACGCCTTGCGCAACGCCTGCAATCTGGACAAGTCTCAGGAGGTTCTGGAGCAAAGTTTAGCAGTAGCACAAGAGCTGCAATCCCGTCAAGAAGAAAGTGAGACTTTGCTCAGTTTGGGGAATACAGCACTCGCTTTTGCCCGCCGAGTGCGAAACCGGCAAGACAGCAGCAGTCGCGCACTCGTGCCGGTGCGCTGCTCTGACGGGGGCATCGGGCCGGACGCTCAACCCTACTACGATAAAGCAGGAAAATTATATCACAAAAGTGCAGAAAAATCAACATCAACTCTGACGCAGATACAGGCGCAGCTCAACCGCCTGAGCCGCCCTCAACCCCGATATTCAGTTCGACTTTCGGGATGAAGTCGAGCCGGTTTACCGGCAGCTGGTGGCTTTACTTTTGGAATCTGACAAGCAGGCAATAGAAAACTTAAAGCGAGATCGCAATGCGATTGAAGCGCTGCAGCTGGCTGAGCTAGACAACTTCTTTCGGGATGCCTGTTTGAATGCCAAGCCGAAACAAATTGACGAAATTGCTGACAGTTACAGTCCTAAAGCAGCTGTCATTTACCCGATTGTTTTGCCAGACCGCACAGAGGTTATCCTCAAGTTGCCCAGTCAAAATGAACTGCGCCACTACAGGGTTCGCCTCGCAAAAAGCCAAGTAGAAAGCACCCTGGAACAGTTGCGGCGCAATTTGGCAAAACCGTATGCCCTCCGAGAGGTTAAGTCCCTGTCAAAGCAGGTGTGCAGCTGGCTGATTGAGTCGGCTTTGGCAGATTTAGCGGCAAGTAAGGTCAAGACTTTGGTGTTTGTGCTCGATTCTCCCTTGCGGAATATCCCGATGGCAGCCCTTTACGATAGCGAACGCTATTTGGTGGAAAACTACAGCATTGCCCTGGCTTGGGGGAAAGCAGCTGCTATCCCCCAAGCCTTTGCAACCCTGGCGTCTGGAGGCTTTGGCTGCCGGTGTGACTGAACCCCGCCCGGGATTTCCCGCACTGCCTAATGTCAAGCTGGAATTGCAGGAAATTCAGTCGGAGGTGCGAAGCCGGGTACTTTTCAACGAGCAGTTTACCAGCAAAGCTCTCCAAGAGCGAGTCAGCGACTTGTCCTTTCCTGTGGTTCACTTGGCTACTCACGGTCAGTTCAGCCTCGAGGCCAGCGAGACATTTATTGTCGCTTGGGACAAGCTTATCTATGTCAAGGAGTTGGATAGCTTGCTGCGAACTAGAGAGGGAAACCAAACTGAGGCGATTGAATTGCTGGTTTTGAGTGCCTGTCAAACCGCTGCTGGGGACAAGCGGGCGGCTCTGGGGCTGGCTGGAGTGGCGGTGCGGGCGGGAGCTCGCAGCACTCTCGCTTCTCTGTGGAGTGTGGATGATCAGTCTACCGCGCTGCTGATCAGTCAGTTTTACCGGGAATTAGCTAGCCAGCAGCTGACAAAAGCTGAAGCCCTCCGTCAAGCGCAGCTGGCTCTTTTAAGGAATCCTAAGTACCAGCGCCCGCTGTTCTGGGCACCTTACGTCTTGGTGGGGAATTGGCTGTAGCCGCAGGGTGCGTTACGGAGTAATATCATGTCCGGTAGCATCGATTGTTTTTATTACCTTAAACGGGACAGTTTCTAGTCCTTTATCTTGTAGAGACGCGATAAATCGCGTCTCCCAGTCCCGGATGCGCGCCGGTTGCGAAAAATGTACCGCACTGATATGAAAAACGCTAGAAAATCTAAAATCTAAAATCTAAAATTGTCATGCCGGCAGCACTTCACTACCGGCTCTGCGGCAAGATCATCCAAGCGAACCGCTCGCAACAGGGCAGCCCAGTAAGAAATGTCCTGCGGGCCGGTGCGGCGAGCTTCGGCTGCAGCAGTCAGCGCTTCGTACCAAAAACCGCTGCCGGCATAAAGGGCGACGCGCTGCGCGTCTGGAGATTTTTATAACTGAATTGTCAGCGCGGGATTCAGTTCTGC
>CAZJNL010000492.1:0-4708 GCA_964546515.1 uncultured Oscillatoria sp. | reverse complement strand
AGCTGAAACATAACTAAGGCATTTCCTACCGCACCGCAACCAATTAAAATTCTGGCATCAATTTTAGTCGATATCTTACCCAACAGTATCATCGCAATTGCTGAGGTTAAGGCACCGGGAGCGAGTAACCAGCCGGTTTGAGTCGCGGTAAAGTGAAGCACGCTTTGGGCGAAAATTGGCACCGCAAAGAGCGCTCCGTAAAGCCCCATACCGAGAATTCCAGAGTAAATGCTTCCAGCCGCGAGAGAGCGGTGACGCAGCACCCGCAAGTCAACCGCAGGATGTTTTGTGGTGAGTTCGCGCCAGATAAACAGCCCGAGTGTGATAGCGCCAACCACTGCCAGAGTGGTGATATAACGAGATTCAAACCAGCTTTCTTTTTGACCTTCTTCTAAGAAAGTTTGCCAGCTGCCAACTGCAACCGCTAACAGCCCAATTCCCCACCAATCGACCGCTGTGCTGTGCTGGCTGTCCTTGATTTTATTCGGAGGCAAAAATAGCCAAGCCATGACGGTTGCCAATATTCCAAAGGGAAGATTGATGTAAAAAATCCAGGGCCAACCCATCGTATCGGTGAGGTATCCCCCCAAGGTTGGGCCAATGGCTGGGCCGGCAATCACCCCAATGCCAAACACAGCCTGAGCTACACCTTGCTCGTGGGGTGGAAACGTCTCGAAGAGAATTGCTTGACCTTTGGCAAGCAACCCCCCTCCGCACAACCCTTGCAGAATGCGCGAAAAAATCAGCGACGGCAGGTTAAAAGACAAACCGCACATCACCGAGGCAATAGTGAAGCCCACTAAAGAAAAGATAAAGTAAGTTTTCTTCCCGAAGTAATCTCCCAGCCAAGCAGTCAAAGGAATCAGGATGACGTTGGCAATTCCATAGCCAGTCACAACCCAGGCAATTTCACTCACGGTTGCGCCCAGACTCGCTTGCATGTCAGTCAGCGCCACGTTGACGATGCTGGTGTCGATGACTTCCAGAATTGCTCCCAAGGCAGCTGTCAAAGCGATTGCCCACTTTAGAGGGCCGGTGATATAACCGGAATTACTAACAGTTGACCCCTGACTCTTTGCCGGAGCCATTCGTTTACTATTCCCCGAATTAGAGCGATTATAAGTTTTAACCATCGGAATAAAATATTACGGAAACAGCAATCTATTGGCCTTTCTCAACTGCAGCGGTATTCACCGTGACATAGACGCTCAAACCGGCTCGCAGTTTGTGCTGCGGATCGGCATCCGGCAAAAAACTTAACCGCACCGGCAGCCACTGCACCACTTTATTGAAATTCCCCGTGGCATTGTCGGGAGGCAGCAGCGCAAATTGAGCGCCAGTCGCCGGACTGATACCCTCAACTTTGGCTCGGAAAACTTCGCCCGGATAGGCATCCACGCGCACTTCTGCCGGTTCTCCCACGCGCAAATCTTTTAACTCCGTTTCCTTAAAATTCGCTCGCACATAAATTTCATCAGTCTCCAGGGGAACTACTGCCAGAAGTGGCTGTCCGGGCTGAACTTTCTGACCGACTTCCCCCGTCAGTTGCCCGACATAGCCGCTAACGGGTGCCTTGATAACGGTATATTCCAACTGCTGGCGAGCTAAAGCCAAAGCGGCTTCTGCTTCTTTGACCTGAGCTTGAGCGCTCTCGGTTTGATCCTGCTGCACAACCACTTTTTGAGTTGAAGCTTTCGTTTCCGCAACCTGCGAGCGAGAGGCATCGGCTTGTGCCACTGACTTTTGCACTTGAGCTCGCGCATTATCTGCCTGAGCTTCGGCTTGCTGGAGTCGCGATCTGGCACTCTCAACCTGAGCTTGAGCTTGTTGCAGTTGAGACTGGGCGCTTTTCACCTGAGCTTGCGCTTGCTGCAGTTGAGCTCGCGCGTCATTCACTTGAGCTTCTGCCTGCCCGACTCCTTCATTCGCCACCGTCAAATTGGCTTGAGCAGTATTAAAAGCCGCTCGTGCGGTGTCTTGCTGCTGAGCCGGAATAGCCCCCTGCCCGAACAGATATTCATAGCGCTGCAAATCAGTTTTAGTTTTGCTGACTTCTGTCTCAGCTTGAACAACCTTAGCGCGGGCGGCACTCACGCCTGATTCCGCTTGCCGCACTCTTGCTTTTTGAGCCTCAACTCCAGCCAGTGCCCCCTCCAATTGAGATTTCGCCGCACTCACGCCCAATTCCGCTTGCTGCAACTGAGCTTCAGCTGCCTTTATTTCTGATTCCGCTTGCTTGACGTTCGTTTCAGCTGCAACAACCCCCGCTTGTTGCGCCTCCAAGTTCGACTGAGCTTGCTGAATTTGAGTCGTGTTGGTACTGGCGGTGAGCGATACTGTGTCTGCAGAACTTTTTAACTGGGCTTTGGCTGCGTTTAGATTCGCTTCGTTTTGCTGGATTTTTAGCTGCAGGTCTTCGTCCTGCAAAATAACTAAAGTCTGCCCAGCTTTGACGAGTTCTCCATCCTTGACCAGCACCTTTTGAACGGTTGCTGAAATTTTAGGCGCGACAGGAGAAATGTGTCCTTCAATTTGCGCGTTGTCCGTGGAAACGTGAGTGTGTAGAAATTGCCACCACCGCAATCCGGAAACAGCTCCAAAAGCTAAAACGCAGGCTCCCACAACCCCCAGTAGCAATCGGTGCCAGTTAAAGAAAGACGGTTTTGTTTTAGCTTCAACGGTTGTTTCCCCGTCTGGCTGGGATTCGTCTCCATCTGGTTTAATTTCAGGACGGGATTCGCTTTCACCTTCCTTCAATAGAGTCGGCTCACTAGCGGGAGACGGCGCTAAGTCGTCGGATTTGACTCTAGACTCAACAGCTGTGTTGGGCTTCATCTTGATTGTCTGTACTTGTAATGTTGGCTGACAAAGTGCTAATCCCGCGCACGAACACATCGACGCAAGTCTCGATGTAGCGCTCGCGACTGTAGCCCAGCGAGTTTGGGATTGCATTGCGGCGCAGCATCCCGGCGAGCAGCATGCCGGTCAGCATATCCACTGCCGGTTTCAAGTCGATATCCTCGCTCACCTCACCCCGCTTTTGAGCTTTGCGCAGGTAAGCCACCAGCTTTTCGCGCAGGGGCAGGACTGCTTCGGCGATAATCCGGTTCGCCGCTTCCGGGTGGCGCTTCGCTTCTCCGATGAATGTCCGGATTAGGGCTTCATGTTCTTCCAGCATGCTGTTGTACAGCGATGCGTAGTGCCTGAGATCCTCCGTTAAGTTCTGAGTCCACTCGTCTTGGTGAGCCAGGGCTTCTACTTGCAAAGCTGTAGCCTGCCCGACAACGGCACCCAGCAGCTCGTCTTTGCTGTGGAAATGCCGAAATAGCGTCACTTCATTGACGCCGGCAACACGGGCAATTTCCTTAGTTGTCGCCCCCGCTACCCCCGCTCGGGCAAAAACTTCCGCAGCTGCTTTCAGCAGACGAGTCCGGGTTTGTTGGGTTTTTTCCGAGGTACGATCCATGTTTGTCATGCAAGTGCTTACTTGCAGTATAAGGCACCGGCTCGGCGCAGCGCAAGGGGTACTCCAAATAACTGCGCATCGGGCACAGGGCATCGGGCACAGGGCACGCGAGCGTGCATAGCACATCTGCGAGCTTATGTCAAGCAAATAAAGTGGAGCGCCAGAGGGTGAGCAATGCCCCTCAAGTGCGCTCCGCTTTATAGCGTTTTTCATCCTTTGTGAGGTACTGAGAAACCCGGTTTCTTAAAGAAACCGGGTTTCAAAGGGCTACTTCATCCAGCTGAAACCGCTTTAGCTCTTAGCCGAAATCACCTCTCTGAGCTGCTTGCAGGCTTCTTCAATCTTGTCAATACTGCCCGGATTCACCAACCCGAAGTAGTCAAAAACATACACCCGGTTATTTTGAGTGGCTTTCAGTTTACTCCAGAAAGGCTCCGACTTGAACTCCTCCACAATCCCCTGCCCCATATCCACAACCAAAAGCACCTCTGGATTGGCTTCCAATATTTTTTCTGGCGAGAGCGTTACGTACCCGCCCACAGGGCTTTTCCCCTGCAAGTCCGCCACCAGATTTTTCGCCCCAACTTTCTCCAGCAAATCCCCCGCCCAACTGTTTTTATTCGGTGCCAGAATCGGCTGCCGGCTCACCAGCACCAGTGTGGATGGGGATGGGGCTGCCGGTTTTCCCAAAAAAGCTTGAGATCGCGCCAACAGTGGGGCGGGATCAGCACCCATAGAGCGAGCCACGCTTTCGGTAATTGCCGCCAAGTCATCCCATTTTTTAATATTAGTCGAAAGCGTCGGAATGTTCAACTCTTTCAATTTGGGCAGAAGTTGAGCGTGAAACTCTTCATTAACCACCACGAGGTCAGGTTTGAGCGCCACGATTTTTTCCAAACTGGGTGGCGTCTGCCCCTGACTGACTCGCGGAATGTCTTTAAATCGGGCGTCCTTCTCCATCAACCGGCTGCCGGTGATGCCAACGAGTTTGGTTTTATCCAGGTGGGCGACAATATCAGAAGTCAGGGAAGTCAGGGTTATAACCCTAGACGCTACCTTTTGAGCGGTGTTAGCCGGCGGGGTGGTGGCAGTGGCGCAAGCCACCAAAACAAAACTCAATAACAGTGTGACACCGGCTGCTATCCAGCGACGAAACATAAAAAAAATCTCCGAGTTCAAACAGCTGTTTTCAAAGCGCGGTTACAGGTAAATCATAAGTAACTTCACAAGGAGCGACCGGAA
>CAZJNL010000491.1:4191-4719 GCA_964546515.1 uncultured Oscillatoria sp. | reverse complement strand
AGAATCCGCAGCGGGTGTGCCGACGGTTTCGTATTAAAAGCCAGCTTAATCGCTTCCCGCCGGTCCTCCCCAATCCCGCCGTGAAACACCTCAATCCGCTCCTTTTCCCGGTGAGAGCCGGCAATTGCCGATTGCAGCATCTCCTGCAAATAGCGCTTCGTATCCGTGTATTCCGTGAAAATCAGCACCCGCCGGTCCAGCCAAGCCGCATCTGCCTTTCCCAAATCCGGACAGAGATTTTCCTGAATCCATTCTACCAGCTTTTTGATGCGAGAGTCCGCCTCAAACCGCGCCGCACCGGCAATTTCTGCCATCTCGGCGAGCAGTTCCAACTCTCGCGCCGTGAGAGCCGGTGCGATGTAGGGTGCGTTGCTCGCCCCCATTCTTTTTTGCTGTGTTTCATCCAATGGCGCAACGCACCCCACCTGAGTTGCTGCTCTCATTTCAGCATCTTCTTCCGCTTGGATTTCCTCATCGGAAAATTCCGCCCGCTCGTCATCCGCCCCCGGCGATTCTGACAGCAGCGAG
>CAZJNL010000491.1:0-4091 GCA_964546515.1 uncultured Oscillatoria sp. | reverse complement strand
TAGGGTGCGTTGCTCGCCCCCATTCTTCTGTGCTGTGTTTCATCCGATGGCGCAATGTAGGGTGCGTTGCTCGCCCCCATTCTTCTGTGCTGTGTTTCATCCGATGGCGCAACGCACCCTACTGACTTGATCGCCTGCCGGTGTACCCTCAAAGTGCGGGCAAATGCCTCAATCGATGACAGCAATCGCTTCTGCAGCGAAGTGACAACCAGCAAAGCGGCGGCTTGCCTTGACTTCGACTCGTTTTTCAGCCGCTCCTCCCGCAAATGCCGGTACTCTTGCAGCAGCCGAGATAGCTTCAATTCTACCGCATCTTTTGGCAAACCGGCAATCACAATCGGAATCACTTCCCGCTTAGGAAAATCATCCACTCCCACCTCCCGCAAATCCCGCTTCAACCGGCGCACCATCACCGCATCCAGCAGCTTGCGATTCCGCACCGGCACCCCCCGGCAAAACCGCTGCGAGTCCAGCATTTCCAGCAAAGCCGCGAAGCTGTTAGAATGTCCGTTGTGCGGCGTTGCCGAAAGGAACAGCTTGTGCTCAAATCGCGGCGCTATCTCCCGAACCGTTCGCGTCAGCTGCGAATCCACCGCATACTTGGCACCGCTTGCCGGTGCGGCGTTGTGAGCCTCATCCAAAATCAGCATCGAGCCGGCGCAAAACTCCCCCAGCCAGTCTCTTAAAGGTGCCGCATAAGTCTCATCTCGCAGCAGCGCATGTGATATAATAAAACGAGTGTGCGTCGCCCACGGATTAATCCCATACCCCCGCTCCTGCCGGCGGCTGGCGACAAATTGCCGGTCTAAAATAATAAACGTCAGTCCGAACCGGCTCTCCATTTCCTCTCGCCACTGGCGCACCACAGAAGGCGGGCAAGATATCACCACCCGCCTCACCTTTTGCCGCATCAGCATCTCCCGCAAAATCAGCCCCGCCTCAATGGTTTTCCCCAACCCAACATCATCGGCAATAAACAGCCCGACTCTAGGCATGAGCAGAGCTTTCCGCAGCGGTTCCAGCTGGTATGCCTTCACTTCAATCCCCGCCCGGTAGGGAGCTTGAAAAAGCTTGGGTTCTGTAGACGTAACGCAATTCCAGCGCAGCGCGTGCAGGTAAGCCGAAAAGTATTTCGGCGCATCAAATCCCCGACTTGCGACAGTCTCCCACGAAGTTTCCCCCGCGCAAACCGCATCCACTTCTCGCTCCCACAGCACTTCCAGAGATTCCCCCAGCGCGTCGTCTTCCAGACAGGAGAGCCGCACTAAAGTGTCTTCTGTTTCAGACGGTTTCGTGACAACCTCTACCACGAGATACTGTCGCGATATCCCCCGAAAAATTTGACCTGTTTCTCCCATCATATCACTTTCAGTTGCATCTCCATAATATAGCAATGGACTGGGAATAATATTGGGACAGGCAAGATGCCTGGACTACGAGGTCTATCCGTAGGGACTGCGTTCAGCCTGTCCTCAATGTCTAATGTCCTAACCAATCTAGCAAGTGCTATCATCCCCAGACAGAGCAAAATTCCAGTGACTCACCCGCCTATTATATCAGATTTTACCTCCCCTCTGCGCCGTTTCTTCTCAAAATACTGCTGGTGCTCCTCAGCTGCAACCCAGAACTCGCCCGCCGGTTTAATCTCGGTAACAATATCCCTATCATATTTCCCTGACATTTGCAGCTTTAGCTTGGATGCCCGGGCTGTTTTTTCCTGCTCTGGGGTGTGGTAGAATATTGCAGATCGGTACTGCTCTCCCCGGTCGGGTCCCTGCCGGTTGAGTTGGGTGGGATCGTGACAATCCCAAAACACTTCCAGCAGCTGTTCATACGTTACTAAATAGGGGTCGTACTCCACCCGCACCGCCTCGGCGTGTCCGGTAATTCTGGCGCAAACATCGAGATAGCAGGGATTGGGAAAGTGCCCGCCGGTGTAGCCGGCTGCAGTTGCAATAACCCCTTTTACTTGGCGAAACCTGTCTTCGACTCCCCAAAAACAGCCGGCGGCAAATGTGGCAAAATTCATATCTTTTTTCCCTTCCTATACGCTCCACAGTTGACCTCTTGCAAAAGTCCTGAAGACTCTGTAGGGTGCGTTCCGCCTGAGTGCACCCCTTATTTGTGTGCGGAAATAGATAAGGCGGAACGCACCCCCTCGTGTAGCGGTGCGTTCCGCTTGCGAGTCCACCCCATTATCTGTCCGAGAATGGATGACGCGGAACGCATCCTACTTTCTGTAACGCAGCACCGGCACTCTACACCGTTTCTTCCTTGACTTTGACAAGCTTGGATTTGAGATAGCGCAGGGCTAACCAAGTCAGGGCGCATCCCAAAATATAATAGAGGAAGTCCCACCAGACAAAAGTCGTGCCCAGCAGGGTGCGCCCTATAAATGTGGCCCGAATCGCTTGCAAAAATGGGGGCTGCCACAGCTGCAGGCATTCCAGCAGTGCGGTGACAGCGAAAACGCCGACTGCCACTTTGGCCGGTGACACCTGTGGCCAGATTAAGGCCACCAGCATTATCCAAAAGGCTTCGTAGAGGATCGCACCGGCATAACCGTTCACCCACCAGTCCAGCTGACCCCGGTAAGCCTTAGTGTACAAGCCCACGGGGATTAGCACCAGCAGGACGATCGCCAGCGCGGTTCGGTAGGCGCGAAACCGCTGAGAGCGGAAACTGGGAACAGTCATCATGTCCGCTTAAATAGTTTTTGAATCTCTCATATGGGCGCTGTGCCCGCACAACATTAAAAAATGATTAATCTAGCGCAGCTGTGACAATTATATGGTATATCGGTGACTTGGGGGCCCGCCCTTGCAACGAAAGAGTCGGGCCGGTGGAGCCTTGGGGGCTGGCCATGCTGGGCCTACTCAAATGTTACCGCTGGCGCGTAACTTAAAATTATGTAAAGAAATGTTATATTTTTTATTAACCTATAAGACAAACCGTTAGGGCCAGCACGAGAGACTATAGAACTTGCCATGAAACAGCTATTTAGTCAAAGACTTCTGGTATCCTTAGCCGCAGTGATCCTGGCTGTATCCGCTTGGGCGATAGCGCCGGTGGCCCGGGCCTACGAGAATCCGGACTTGCTTCCCGACACCCAGACAGCGGTGATAGACTTGGCCAAGTCCCTGACCGCCGTACAGGAAGAGGCCCTCGACAAAGACCTGCAGCAATTTGAAGCCGAAACCGGCTTCAAACTGCGAGTTTTGACCCAGTATGACCGGACACCCGGACGGGCGGTGAAGAAATTTTGGGGTTTAGATAACAGGAGCGTGCTGCTGGTTGCCGATCCGCGCGGCGGCAATCTGCTAAACTTTAATGTTGGGGATGACCTCTACCCGCTGCTGCCCCGCACCTTCTGGGTGGAGTTGCAAACTCGCTTCGGCAACCAGTTCTTTGTGCGCGAAGAGGGCGAAGACCAAGCCATCGTGCAGTCTCTAGAGTCGATCAAGACTTGTTTGCGCCAGGGCGGCTGTCGGGTTGTGCCCGGTTTGCCCAGAGAGCAATGGATTTTGACTCTAATTACATCTGTGATTGGTGGGATGGTGTTTGGATTTGCCGCTCAACCCCGCGATGGCAAAATCTTTGCTTGGCAGTGGGCGCTGATTTTCTCCCCATTGTGGGGCATCCTGTTTGTCGCCTTCGGCATTGGGCCGGTGATCAGCCGCACCGCCGAGTGGCTGCCCTTATTCCGCAATATCGTCGGTTTCATCCTCGGAGCTTTAGTCGCCTACCTGACGCCGGTTCTCAACCAATCCTCAGCTTCGGAAACCTGAAGCCGGTTTTGATGCAATTGGAAATTGCTAATTGGTCGTTTCACCCTAGCGCTAGCCACTGAAGGTTAGCGGTCGGCCATTAGCAATTCACTGTGGGGGGATGACCAATTACCAGCGTTCTGATAAGCTGAAATCAAGACAAGATTTTCTCGACATATCCTTATTCTTATTCCCGGGTAGCGGTAATAAAGTAGTAATGGCAAACCTAAAATGTAGAGACAAGGGCATGTCGCGTCTCAGAGACGGGACATGCCCTTGTCTCTACATCTTCTCCTCCCTCTGCGCCCTAGCGGTCGTGCGGTT
>CAZJNL010000490.1:0-4721 GCA_964546515.1 uncultured Oscillatoria sp. | reverse complement strand
GCCAACACACCCTGATTTATCTGATCTTTTTATGTTACATTCTCATTGAATTTTTTGACAGTCATCCCGCCTGGGACACGGGCCTGCGGGGCCAGTCTGCGATTGAACCTCTCTACTACCGTGAGGTGGGCCAGCGGTCGAGCAGGCTGAACCCGGTTCAGTCAGGGAGCGTTTTGCCCCACAGGGACACTAGATGGAATGGCCGAGCGCCGTGAAACGCCCTTGGAAGTCCAGATACCGAACCTTGGAACCCCCCGCCGGTTTAAACGAACCCACACTCAGAGGGCAATGGCGAACCGCTTTCAACTCTTCTGGACAGTGCGGCTGCGGATCGTTAACTGAGCGGATGGGCGGCTTCATCACTGGATCGTATTCGGCAATGGTATGGACAGCGCCCGGGCGCTGCTGCACCTCAACCTTCCGTCCAGAGCGATGCTTAATCGTTTCCTGCCGGTTTAAATCTTCATCAAACTTATTCTTGAGCGCCACCATAAAATTCCCCTTCACCGAGCTGCCTATCTGACTAAGGTTAGCTGCCAAACGTGAAGAACTTGTGAAGACTCATCAAATGGTTCCCAAATTTACCAAAAACTTTTCGGTGCCATTTTTCCGGGGTTTGCTGAGGTTGGCTGTTGGGCGTCGGGTGCCAAAAACCGCGATCCCCAACTGTCGCCCCTCGATCCTTCTCCACTTACCGCTCGCAGCAATTGCTTTCTGCCTCAATTTATCGAGGTGGTCGGCGGGTGTTTGGAAAAGACTACGGGCGGTAATTGATCTTATTATAGCTTTCGGAACTACCTAAAAGGAACCCCCTCGCAAAAGGAGCCACTACCCCAGCTAAAGCGAATTCCTTCCGAGTGCGTCAAACGCTTCGGCGCGCTCGTCGGGCTGCTCTCCTAAGTGATCAACGCCTTACGGCATCAGAGGTTTGTAATGACAGCTCTACCAAACCCTCGCCGAAAGTGGAAGGGCTTTCCCAAAAATTCGCTTCCAGTTTTACCCTAGCCCGCGGGCGGTTTCCAGTCCACAGGCGTCTATTCAGCCCTGCAGGGCTTATTTTTGACTTCTTTGCTCTGCGCCAGATTAATTGAAGCGTTATTGTCCCGGTCTATTTCAATGCCATAACATTTGTCACAAAAGACTCGCTCGTCTCAACGACTTATGTTGAAACAGGTAACAGCAGTGGCACGTCTTATCTTACAGACGCGCTTATTTTTCTAGTTTAGATCCAATAATGAGCGCTCTTAACTCATATTGGATAAATTTTTGTAACCTGTTCCCACTCCTTTTCAGAATGCCATCCCCGCTCGCAATGTCAAGAAAACATCTTTTTATCTTCCTTCTAGCCCTCACACTGGCCAGCCTCCCCAGCAGCTTCCAGCAGGGGGAAACCACAGTTGCACAGCCACCGGCAGCTCAAACCCCCGCCACCGCCGCCCGCTCGGAGAATGGGCCGAAATTCGGCATCCCGATCGACTGCACCTTGGGCCAAGACTGCTTCATTTTGTCCTACTTCGACCGCGCTCCTGGCCCGGAATACGTCGATTTTGGCTGCGGTCGGCAAACCTACGATGGCCACGACGGCACAGACTTTGGGATTCCCGACGAACAGGCGATGGCCAGGGGAGTGGCCGTGAAAGCCGCTGCAGCAGGCAAAGTCCTGCGGGTGCGGGACGGGATTGCCGACCGGCGGATGCAGGCGATGGAAGAAGCCGCCCAACTCAAAGGCATTGAGTGTGGCAATGGGGCAGTCATAGATCACGGCAACGGCTGGGAAACTCAATACTGCCACATGCGCTCTGGCAGCGTAGCCGTCCAGCCTGGAATGCAGGTGGAAAAAGGTACTGTCCTGGGCATGGTAGGGATGTCTGGCTTGGCCTCCTTCCCCCACGTCCACCTGACTCTGCGTTACCGGGGCAAACCCGCAGACCCCTTTGTGGGCGTCGGTGCAGCAGCCGGCTGTCAGGGGTCGCGCCGCCCCTTGTGGGAGCGAAACCTGGAATACGCGGGCACTGGTTTAATCAAAGCTGGCTTTTCCAGTCAGCCACCGGCAGATATCAACGCGCTCTGGAACGGGAGCTTTTCCGAACCCCCCGTCTCTACAGACAGCCCTGTGCTGGTATTCTGGGCTCACCCCTTCGGCGTCCTCAAAGGTGATGTGGAGCATTTCCGCCTGCTCGCCCCTGATGGGACAACCATTGCGGAGAGCAAACGAGAGATCCCATCGCCCAATCGCATTAATTGGTACAGTTGTGTGAAGAACTCCAAAGAGATCCCCCTCACCCCAGGCGTATGGCGCGGAGAGTACCCACTGATGCGCGGCGAGCGGGTGCCGATTGACGTAAAACGAGAAGTAGAGCTGAAGTAGAGTTTGTGGTGAGGACTTCAGTCCTCACACCCCACCAGAGGTATTCCGGGCGTGCCGCCTCGCACCGGCTCTGACACCGTGATATATATATAGAAGCCTGAGCGCGGTTTTCACCCCCAGTCTGATGCAGCCCGTGTCTGGGAATGTGCTATTCTCCACAGAAGGTGTCCGGGTGCTTTGTGTGAATCCCTAGCAGGGATTGAAAAAACCAAACTTGAAATCGCGCACGCCCGCCATTATCAATCCCGGAAACGGGACTGCTTGCCTTGACGCCGCAGACTTAGAGAGGAAGGCTCTTGCGCCGCCTCGATTAGGAAAGACGTTTCCAAGCTTCAGCGACCACATCACTCAGCCAGCGTCTTTGCACCTGGTCGAGGAGATTGTCCTCGGCTAGCACTTCCGCCTTTAAGTCTTCTAAGGAGCTACCCTGAGAGCGGAAGATTTTAATCACCCCGACAATCGCGGCTGCGACCAACTCCTCACTCACCGTGAGGTGCCGCATCGCCTCTATTTCTTGCGGACTGGTTGGAATGGGATAATTCATGGCAAGTTCCGGCAAATATCTCCTAGGTTAACAATATGAGAGTTATGTAAACTTTTTTTAAACCTATTTAAGTTCAGTATCCGGAATGCGCACTTTGCGCCCCTTTCAACTCTGTCTTTAGGTGATCTGTCGCAGTCAACGCCCAATCGATGAAAGAAATCCTCTACCTGGAAGTTCCTACCCCGGATACAGATTCAGTCCGCCTCTGGTTGCAAGAAGAATTTCAGCCCGCCACGGGCTGGAAACGCAAAGCCGGTGCTGGCATCCGAGTGCGGCTCAAAAGCTTGCCGGTTCAACCCCAAGGGAGTCCCCCGTCTGAAACAGAAGTCGAACTCTCGCCTGAAGTTGGCGACGAACTCTCGATTTTTGTGTGGTCGCTGCAGCGGACGACCTATTTAAAGGTGTTCCGCTGGGCAGAAAAGCCCCTTGGCGGTGAACGCCAGCTACTCGTTGGCCTAACTGCCGGTTTGAGAAACCGATTCCCCTATCAATACCCGCAACCGCCTGCTGTCGTTTGGTCGGAGCAGTCCATTTTTCAGGCATTAGCCCCATATTACCCCCTCACTGTGCAATACTTTGAGAAAATCCCCAACGGGGAGTATGACCTAAAGCGGGTGTATTGGTGGGAGCAGCGCTGGCGGGAGGGCGTCCGCAATCCGCAAAAACCCCGGCAGGTGGTGTTCAAAGCTCTGGAGAGTGGCCCTGAGTCCTCGCCCTCGCCGGTCTACGACCTTATATATATAGGTGGTGCTCTCGGGGTAATCCACGCTGCAGTGATGGCCAGGTTGGGCTATCGGGTGCTGCTGGTGGAGCGGCTGCCCTTTGCCCGCATGAATCGGGAGTGGAATATTTCTCGCAGTGAGTTCCAAAGCCTGATTGACTTGGGTTTGTTTACGCCGGCAGAGTTTGAATCCATCATTGCCAGGGAGTATAAAGACGGATTCCACAAATTCTTTGACTCCAACAACCCGCCCTCCGCTAAGGCACCGGTGCTCCACACCCCCAAGGTGCTGAATCTGGCGCTGGATGCTGAGAAACTTCTGCGGTTGTGCGGGGAAAAACTCAGAGCCGCCGGCGGTGAAATCTGGGATGAGACAGAATTTGTCCGGGCGGACGTAAGTATATCACAAGTTGTCGTGCGTGTCAAGCACCTGCCAGCAGGGGCGGAAAAAGAGGCAGCCGGTCGCTTGCTGGTGGATGCGATGGGAACGGCTTCGCCCATCGCTTGGCAGCTGAATGGGGGTCGCGCTTTTGACAGCGTGTGCCCGACGGTAGGAGCGGTGATTGCCGGTGGGTTTGAGCCTGGGGTTTGGGACTCGCACTACGGCGACGTGCTCAACTCTCACGGGGACATCTCGCGGGGACGCCAGCTGATTTGGGAGTTATTCCCGGGTGCCGGTGAGGAAGTGACGGTTTATTTGTTCCACTACCATCGGCTGCATCCAGACAACCCGGGGTCGCTGCTGGAAATGTACGAGGACTTTTTCACGATTCTGCCGGAGTATCGCCGGTGCGATATGGACAAGCTGGTCTGGAAAAAGGCAACTTTTGGCTATATTCCAGGACATTTCAGCGGCAGCAGTCGCGACCGCAAAGTTGCTTTTGACCGGCTGATTGCTATTGGCGACGCCGCCTCCCTGCAATCTCCCCTGGTCTTCACCGGCTTTGGCTCCCTGGTGCGGAATTTGCCTCGCTTGACGGATTTGCTGCACACTGCCCTCAAGCATGACCTGCTCAGCGCCGCTCACTTGAACCAGATTCGCGCCTACCAGAGCAATGTCTCGGTGACTTGGCTGTTTTCCAAGGGCA
>CAZJNL010000489.1:0-4731 GCA_964546515.1 uncultured Oscillatoria sp. | reverse complement strand
TATCCCGGATGCCCGCAGATAGAAAAATGTACCGCACTGCTCTGAAAAACGCTATATCCCTTTCAAAGGATGGGGATGAGAGGTTACACCCCTGCTGACCCCTACATAGTGTACCCACCGCCCCCCCCGAAACTCTAAAAGTACAGCTCAACCTGTTTGAGCTGTCGCCTCGCAGGAAAGTGCCAGCAATCCACTCCCGGCATCTCATCCCCTAAAGGAGATTGAAAGCCTGATGGACAGGCGTCCCGCCTGTCCTACGCCTGCCTGACGCCTGTCCTGCGCCCGCCTGACGCCTGCCTTTGTTAATTGCGGCAAGACAGGGATGCCATCACCCGATAATCCAGTTGGCGTGCCACCCGATCGTCGGCCTGAGATTGCCGATTTGATTTTAGATTATGTGTTCAATCGTAAAACATAAAATTTAATTGGCTTTCAGCTTTTATCTGTTTAAAAAATCAAAGCAATCAAACGGATTTTACCCCGGCGCTCTGGCTTTCTTCATCAGCCGTTGTAGCGGAGGCATCTTGCCTGCGATATCCGCCGGCACCGCCGTGACAGGCGGCACCCCTGTCCTACTGTGACAGGCGAGACGCCAGGACTACTGTGACATAAATAAATTTGTCGCTGACCACCAAATATCTAGTCCGGTTGATTAACCGCAATTAAGCTCCATCTGGGGGATTAGCAATGCCTCAATGCGAGCGTGCGAGCGTGCGAGCGTGCGAGCGTCCCCAATCCCCAGTCCCGGAACTCCTGCCTTGCGATAGGCGGAATTTCTCATAGCATATTTCGATCCTGCGCCGTCATTTTATAGTAAAATCTTCAAATATTGTGAAACTTTGCTCTTGCCTGCTAAAGTTCTACATCAACCCACGCTCCTGGAATCATTATGGCTCTTGGCTACCTGGCTCTGGTTCTGCACGCCCACCTGCCTTTTGTCCGCCACCCCGAAAGCGACTACGTTCTAGAAGAAGAGTGGCTCTACGAAGCGATTACAGAAACGTATATCCCTTTAATAAAACTATTTGAAGAGCTGAAGCGGGACGGCATCGATTTCAAAATCACCATGACCATCACACCGCCCTTGGTGTCGATGCTGCGGGATCCGCTGCTGCAAGAGCGCTACGACGCCCACCTGGCCAAACTGGAAGAACTGGCGGAGCGAGAAATGGAGCACAACGCCCACAATGGGCACATCCGCTACCTGGCAGAACACTACGCCACAGAATTTAACCAGGCGCGGCAGGTGTGGGAGCGCTATAACGGGGATCTGGTAGCCGCATTCAAACAATTCGCAGACAGTAACAACCTGGAAATCATCACCTGCGGTGCCACCCACGGCTACCTGCCGCTGATGAGGATGTATCCAGAAGCGGTGTGGGCGCAAATCAAAGTGGCATGCGATCACTATGAAGACAACTTTGGGCGTCCTGCCAAGGGGATTTGGCTGCCGGAGTGCGCCTACTTTGAAGGGTTAGAGCTGGTACTGCGGGAAGCCGGTTTGCGCTACTTCCTCACCGATGGCCACGGCCTGCTCTACTCCCGCCCCCGCGCCCGCTGTGGCAGCTACGCTCCTATATATACCGAGTCCGGGGTTGCCGCTTTCGGTCGCGATCAGGAATCCTCGCAACAGGTGTGGTCAACTCAGCTGGGGTATCCCAGCGATCCAGTGTACCGGGAGTTCTACAAAGACTTGGGCTGGGAAGCGGAATATGAATACATCTTGCCCTACATCATGCCCAATGGCCAGCGGAAAAACGTCGGCATCAAGTACCACAAGATCACCGGTCGGGGGCTGAGCTTGGCAGACAAGCAGCTCTACGATCCCTACTGGGCGCGGGAAAAAGCCGCTGAGCACGCCGGCAACTTTATGATGAACCGGGAGCGCCAAATTTACCACCTGCACAGTATCATGCAGCGCCCCCCGATTGTGCTTTCCCCCTACGACGCCGAGCTATTTGGCCACTGGTGGTATGAGGGCCCCTGGTTCATCGATTTTTGCATTCGCAAGACTTGGTACGACCAAAAAACCTATGAGATGACGCACTTGGCGGATTATTTGCAAAAGCACCCCAAACAGCAAGTTGCCCGCCCCGCCCAGTCCAGCTGGGGGTGGAAAGGTTTCCACGAATACTGGCTCAATGACACTAATTCCTGGATTTACCCCCACTTGCACCAAGCCACAGAGCGGATGATTGAGCTGGCTAGGCGGCAGCCGACAGACGAGCTGGAGTGGCGGGCGCTCAGCCAAGCGGCGCGGGAACTGCTGCTGGCGCAATCTTCTGACTGGGCGTTTATTATGCGCACCGGCACGATGGTGCCCTATGCCGTGCGGCGCACCCGCTCCCACTTAATGCGGTTCAATAAAATCTACGACGATATCAGCAAGGGCAAAATCGACGCCGGCTGGCTGGAAAAAGTCGAGGAGCTCGACAATATCTTCCCCAACATCGACTATCGCGTCTACCAGCCCCTGTCAGTGCCTCTGTTATTGCAGCAGTAGGGTGCGTTCCCTCAAGGCAGCCCCAACGTCTGTGGAGGGATCTCAACGGGGAACGCACCCTACCCGGGCCCAGTAGGGTGCGTTCCCTCAAGGCAGCCCCAACGCCTGTGGATTACTCTCAACGGGGAACGCACCCTACCTCTGCTGGCCACTTCAAAAATTCTCCTACCCGGCGCAGGCTCCCTCACTACTGGTGGGGGAGCCTCTGTTATTGCAGTTTTTACTTGCGTGGAGTGCGGTTCGATCCGCCCAAGAGTAGGCACGGGGGCCTACCCCTACAATCAAAAGTACCTCACTGAGCCCTGTAGCGTTCCCTCAAGGCAGCCCCTACGGGAGGACTCTCAACGGGGAACGCACCCCGCCCGGGCCCGGCGATCCCGAACCCCTTGTTAAGATTTATGTTAAGTTTTGTAAAAAAACGGTATTCTGTAGTTTTAGATACAGAATCACCTGATATAGTGAATAAAGGAAGAGCAAACAAGCCAGCCCAACCAGCCGAAAACCAGGAGGAACCCACCATGTCTGCTCAAGAACAAGCTCGCTCTCTGATGCTCCGCCACCATCACTTCGTCAAGAACCGGCAGCAATCCATGCTGTGCCGCGCCGCTGCGGAAGTTGGCCTTCCCGCAGAAGCTGCTAACTACTGGGGCCACATTCAAGGCAAGCCCCAATCTGAAAACCAGATGAGCTATGACCGCTCGCAGGCCACGATGAGCTAAGTGCCATCCAGCGATAGAACATCCAGCGATAGAAATTCAAGCGATTACAACGGAGGAATTTGACATGTCCGCTCAAGACCAAGCTCGCGTCCTGATGATGCGCCACCATCACATGATTAAGAACCGCCAGCAATCCCTGCTGACTCGTGCGGCGGCTGAAGTGAGACTGGACGCTACCCCATCCAAGGAAAGCCATCTGCGTCCTACCGAGTGACTTACGACCGCAGCAATGCAACGATGAGCTAAAGTGCAAGGATTGCAAAAGCACCTTGTGGTTTGCCTCCTAGGACTCAAGCGCAGTGGTTGCAGCCGGTCGGTTCGCCGATCGATGCAATCCACCTGAACAAGCAACTCCATCGAAATCACTCAAGTGAATAAAAAAACTGGGGGGCGCTCACAATAAAGAGCGCCCTTAAATTTTTGGCGCAGGGCATGGCCCAATGCCCAATGCCCAATGCCCAATGCCCAATGCCCATATATGGTAGCTTGGGATATCAGGTAAGTCCCTACGACACGAAAATTGGCAATGCAAGCACCTCTGACCTCAAAACCCCAGCCAGACTGCCTGTCAATGGAATTGACCGGCATCCCCGCCCGCACCGGCGCAGCCTTGAGCGAGCAGATTGACCTGTATTTGACGCTGCACTTTGACGAAGCTTGGCAGCCGCTGATCGGGGGGCGCTTCAAATTTGGCCTCACCGGCGGGCAGCTGAAACTGAAGCTAGAAAATGGCCAAATGCCGGAACAGTCCCGCCAGCTCAACGGCAACGTCCAGCTTTTCGACGAAAACTCTACCGCCTGTCAGGTGACTTGCAGCGGTACGGAGGCGGAACCCTGCTGGGTTTTTGCACTCAAGCCTTTGGCGATCCCGCCGGTTTTAAAAGCGGAAATCAAAAATTTTAAGCTGGGAACGTTGCAAGTGACGGGGATGCCTTGCGAAGTGCGGGGCGTGTTTGAAGTGCCACCTGCTTGCGTGCGCCTCACCCATGTGGAAGGACTTTGGCCACACGACATCAGCCCCAATAAACATGCTGTGTTGGAAAGAAAGCTGGCGAGAGCCATCGAGGAGTTGCAACTCAAGCCCAATCTCAGTCGCGCTGTGGTGCTGCAATACAATTCGCTAGAGGTTTCGCCCCAGTCGAGCAGTTACCAAACCGAGGAGTCCGCTGTCAGCTCCGCTGAACTGGAAGTGCCGGTACGGCAGGTTTTAGGGGCAAAAACTGATGACTTTGTGGAGCTGGCTAACATTGCGGGACTGAATCCGCTCTCGGATTTCGCCGGTGCTAATTTGCAGGGCACTAACCTCAATGGCGCTAACCTTGCCGGTGCCAATCTTGCCCGTGCTAACCTGCGCGGCGCTCTGCTCAACGATGCGGATTTGAGTGAGGCGAACTTGAGTGAGGCGAAGTTGGCCGGCGCTGATTTGAGCGGTGCGCTACTCAGCGATGCCAACCTTGCCGGTGCTGACTTGCACCGCTGCGCTCTGGCGCTGGTTTCTTTGAGCGGCGC
>CAZJNL010000488.1:0-4732 GCA_964546515.1 uncultured Oscillatoria sp. | reverse complement strand
TTTACAAAATACATAACGACAGCGGCAGCGCAAAAACCGCCACCCGAACCCTCACCTATGTTTACTACTTTTGTCGGGAGCCAAAGGCGTTTACCGGCGGCGAGTTAGTGCTTTACGACAGCAAGATTGAGAACAACTTCTATGTAAAAGCAGACTCATTCAAAACCGTCGAGCCGCGCAACAACAGCATTGTGTTTTTCCTGAGCCGCAACATGCACGAAGTGCTGCCGGTGAGTTGCCCTTCCAAAAACTTCGCCGACAGCCGCTTCACCATCAACGGCTGGGTGCGCCGGTAGGGCATAGAGCATGGATCATGGGGCGTCTGCTTAAGTTTGTAGTGAGGACTAAAGTCCTCATTCAAGCGCGGTATAAAGACTATCGCCGACGCGAACCCGGGTTTATTATGGGTAATTAACCCGACAGGATATTAGACCGCAATTTTGGATTAGAGATTGCTCCATTCCCACCCAAAGAGTGCCGGTGAGAAAGCAATTGCAGTGGCGGGCTTTCGTGCCCGCCCTTAAACTGAACATCAAGAAACCCAAGAAGTTTCTTAAATAAACCAGGTTTCTTAGACTTAATGAAAGAAACCCGGTTTCTTAAAGAAACCGGGTTTCTGGATTTCAGTGGATTGCAGTGGATTGATATCTGCCCAGTTAGTGCAGCCAGCCCCAAGTATTGCTTTTGCCGTTGAGCGAGAGGGAGTACAGGGTTTTGCTTTTCAGGAGTTTCAACCCGGAAGAATTAGCAGGCGGCTGGCTGTCGTCTGCCAGCATGCCTTTGAGGTGCTCGACAATCTGGCCGGCATTCGGTTCGGCCAGAATGCGCGTGCTCATAGCTCGCAACCCGTCATCGATCATTTTGTCGGCTTCCGCATCATCTTTAACCGCAGCCAGTTGGGCTTTCAGAGACAGGAGTTCCTCGCGCAGCACGCGCATGTCAGGGGAATCCGGAAGCTGGGCCACCATTTGGGCGATAGCCGAGCGAGTTTCAGCAGCCACTTTCGAGGAGTTAACTTGACTGTACCCCAGGCTGGAAACACCGGCAGGCGTCAGATTAGCAGCTTGTGGCGCAGCTGTGACTGGCGTGAAAAGCGTCAGCGCCGAAAAAAGAAGACATGACACGCACATAGGGATATACCTGGAAAAACACAACAGCAGTAGGGTGCCTCAATAGCGCCGCCTAAAGATATAGCCAACTTGGTTTACAGGTTAACCTGGAACCAATGAGCACTCAAAGTGGGAAACAGGTTGTTGCCCGATGGCATATCTAGCGCATTCGCTGAACGTACTGGATAACCCCGCGAGCAATCGCTTGTGCTAATAGGCGGCGGTAAGCGGGGTCAGCCAGTTTGGGAGCGTCCTGAGCGCCAGTGACAAAACCCACTTCCAGCAAAACAGCCGGCATAGAAGTCTTGCGGAGGACATAAAATCTGGCCGAACGCACCCCGCGGTCGGGAGCCCCCGTGGCTTGCAGAAGACTGTTGTGGATAGTGCGAGCCATGTCATAGCCGCTGTCGTAATAGTAAGTCTCAATGCCATTGACATCGGGGCGAGTCATATCAATCGCATTAGCGTGGATGCTGACAAACAGAGTGGCATTCACCCTATCGGCCAGCTGCACCCTCGGTTCCAACTCAATTTCCCGGTCATCTTGACGAGTCATAATAGCTTGCACGCCTTGCTGCTCCAGGAGTGCCGCCACTTGGCGCGAGATGTCGATAACAATATCCTTTTCTCGCAGCCCCCCAATGCCGATAGCGCCGGCATCCCCGCCCCCATGTCCCGGATCGACCACCACCACAACTCGGTCATTCGGACGGCGGGGGGTGGCAGAGGGGGGATTATTCCTTGCCGGTTGGGGAAAGCGAGCGGGAAAAGGGGGAGGGGATGCTGCCGCCGGCGGGTTGTAGGGCGGGACAGCAGCCACAGACGGGGGTGTAACTTGCACGAAGAGATCCCGGTCGCTGAGCTGATTTACCCCCTGAATCTGAGCGCCGGCAGCCGGTTGCACCAGAAGCACAACCGTTTGCGCGTCTTGCTGCTGAGCTTCCACCCATCTGACAGCGCTGCCGTCCTGTTGCTGGAGACTGCTCACGGTGTCTGCCAGTTGGGCGTTAGAAATCGCGATCCGGTAGGCTGCGGTTGACCTGTCCCACCCCGTGGTGTAAGTGAGGGGCCCGTTCGCCCTCACCAACAGTTGAGTGCCATTGCCGCCTATCTCAACCGACTGAATAGTGGCCATACTGCTTTCAGCCCCGATGCTGGGGGCAAATCCGCCCTGCGGCCACAGCGCCACCCCTGCCGCTGTAGTTGCAGCCTGCCAATCCGGGCTGGTGGGAGCCATAATCAAAGTCACGCGGGCCACCGGCGGCGAGGTTTGCAGTTGGGTCACCTGCAGGCTGCTGACGCCATTGCGATTAATGTCCTGATTTCGGCTTTCCAGCAGGGGCGACAGGGTAGCGCCGGGGATATCAACCGTCGTCCAGGTGCGGTCGCGACTTCGCTTCACGTCAATCTCTGGGAGTTTGCCACTGGTGCGGATCAGCAAACCCTCTGGCTTGACCTCGATATCCTCAAGCCGAGTCTGGGGCCCTGCTGCAGCTAGCGACGGACGGGACGCTTGATTGAGGCGCTGGGGAGTCGGCAGCTGCACCGTCCACTGGTTGGGGGAAATCCCCTGGAACAGCACTTGCTGTGGGTCTAGGGTGTACCCGTCCGCTAATTCAATCACAATGCGAGCCGTCTGCGAGTTCAACTGCCCCACCCGCACCGCTTTAATCGCGCCTCCCACCGCCTGGCTGACTGGGGAACGCCCCAAAGTCGTCTTTGGCAGGTCAATCACCAAGCGCGTCGGGTTAAAAGTCAGCTGTGCCTTGGGTTGAACGCCGCCATCTGTGGTAAAAAACAGCCGATTCTGATTGGTATCAAACCGCCAGGCTTTCAGCTGCGCTGCTTCGGCGGAGGATGCCAGGATCAAGGCACCTAAAAAGCTGGGCAGTACCCAACCCAGCCAGTGACCTTTTTTAGGGCAGTTCTGACTGCTGCGCAAACCTAAATCTTGGTTGACATTTTTCATGTTCCGCAAACGAATCCACACACTCTTAAATTGGGTTTTGCAAGCTATTTTTGGCTAAATCAGTCCCTGGGGCTGCTCAACAACCGAGATAGACCTTTGAGTGATGCAGCCTTGATAGGGATCACCCAGCCGCCCAACTGAGTGCTGCTATTAGCCTGTAGCGCTTACAGCCACATTCGGGCTAATTGCGTTCTGGCAATCACTCGCCTGATAGCCCCACCCCTGCGCTTGTATTAACCGTACTGGCGAGAACAAACTTCTGCAAGGGCTGCCACCTGAGTACGTCTATTGCTCCCCCACCTCCGGATGCCACCCCCATTACAGGCGGGGAGCCGCCCATCTGTTTCCCTGACAAGCATTCAGCATGCCTGCCAATGGAACGCCAAGCTCGTGCCTGTACATTTTAGATGATATAGCGCTAATTTTGGATGAATTGCCAAAAAACTTGGCGGTACTGGCTTGACTGGAAGGCACTTTTTCTGCGGCGCGGGGCTAGTCTCGGGCACCGGCTGCCACCAGCAAGCGCACCAAGTTCTTGTTGCCGTTGAATTCCGCAATCATCCGAGCGGTATAGCCGCCCCGGTTTTTCAAGTTTACGTCAGCACCGGCCTCTGTTAAGATTTGAGCTGCTCCGACATGACCCCGGTGGACGGCCCACATCAGGGCAGTGGCACCGGCGTTATCTAGGAGATTGGGGTCAGCGCCAAAGGCCAGTAGCGCTTGCATGACGCCGGTGCTGTTGTTTTCCGCCGCTCGCATCAGCGGGGTTTTCCCATCCCCGGAGCGGGTGTTGGGGTGAGCGCCGGCATCCAGCAGCACTTTTACCGTCTGGGTGTGGCCAACAGAGGCGGCCAGGGTCAGCGCCGTTTCTCCTCCGTTTCTGGCATTCACTAAAGAAGCCACCTGTTGCTTGTCGCCGCCGCTCAGTATAGTTTCCACAATCAGGCTGTCACCGTGCAAAGCTGCCACCATTAAAGCGGTGTCACCCAGCCGGTTCTTTCCGGAAACGTCCGCCCCCCGGTCGATCAGGACTTGCAACACGCCGGCGTGCCCTTCTACAGCCGCCAGGTTTAAGGCTGTCTCGCCATCCTTATTTTTGGCATTGATGTCCGCACCGGCATCCAGGAGGGCGGTGACGGTTTCCAGATCGCCTCCCGCTGCTGCTGCCATCAGGGCTGTCCAGCCCTCGCGGTTTTTGGCATTCACGGGAGCACCTGCTCCCAGCAGGGCTCGCACCGCGTCGGTGTTGCCGCAGTCTGCTGCCAGAATCAGCGCCGTTTCGCCCTCGCTGTCTCGGGCGCTGACATCCGCGCCGGCAGCCAGCAATATTTGCGCCACTGCCAAATCCCCTCGCTCAGCTGCTCCCATCAGCGGCGTTCTGCCGTTTTTCAGCTGGTAATACGCCCCGTGTTTCAGCAATATTTTTACCAGCTCTGCGTGGCCATTTTCTACTGCCAGTTTCAAGGCACTGTCCTCATCGAGGTCTTGGACACTCACATCCGCACCGGCAGCCAGCAAGGTTTGCACGATTTCCAAATGCCCTTTTAGGGTTGCCACCATCAGCGCCGTACTGCCATCATCATTTTTTGCGTTAACGTCCGCACCCTTTTCTATCAAAAAGCGCACCGTGTCAACCTGCCCTGCGGCAGCTGCT
>CAZJNL010000487.1:0-4732 GCA_964546515.1 uncultured Oscillatoria sp. | reverse complement strand
GAGGTGATCTACGACACTGGCGACTATATGATGGCCCGCGAAATGCCGGGCAGGATCTCCTATCCCAAATTAGTTAAAGCAGAAGTGATCATCCACAGGCCCAGTGACGAGAATCAGGACATTCGCATGAAGGTCGAGATGAAAAACGAGGAACTGCCCCTCCAATATGATAACCACTGCCGCCAGATGTTTAATTATATTTGGCAGTCCATCACAGAAAACCGCCAGTGGCAGCTGGTTGAAAGTACAGTCGGCTAGAGGCAGGAGCTTTCAGGCCCGGACGAAAGCCGGCGCTGGTACAAGCCCTTGATGCGTGACGGTTCAACTCCAGTACGCATCACAACTGAGCAGTGAAGAGTGAGCAATTAACCAGACTTGTCCGGCTGCTGGTCTGGAAGCCCATCTTGTCGGCGATCCCCGCCCCCATTCAGTACGGTGGCAAATTTCCCGGTCCCTCTCCTGAACCGCCCCTCAATTACTTTTGAATACTTATTTATCTACCTCCGCTGAACGCCAGGTGTAGAAGCATAAGTTCCCCCTCAAATGAGCGTCCATCGCACTTCGCGCCAGCCCTGATAGATAAACTAATTTAACGTACTTGTGGTGTTTTTGAAATTCCTTCGCCTGACTGCGGCGGTATCCCAGTGGCAGATTGCTATCATTTCCGGTTAATTGCCTTGAATTACTTTTCTCACCCGCTCCCCCTCACTGTTAATGAAAAGTGTGAAATCGAACTTGAGAGGCAGGGGGGACGGTACGAGGGGGCCGGCCGGCAGCCCCCCCTGGAAGGTGGGGCCCAAAAGTGCCGGCAGTTGCTGGCCGGTGTTTAACAGCGGGCAGCGGCGCGAGCCAATGCTAAAGCCATCACTGGCGGCGCAACAGCAGGGAGTTGCTGACGACACTGACGGAACTGAACGCCATCAGGGCACCGGCAGCAGCGGGACTGAGGGCAATGCCAAATGCGGGCAGCAGCGCACCGGCAGCTACTGGAATCCCCAGACTATTGTAAACAAACGCCCAAAACAAATTCTGGCGGATCTTAATAAATGTCCGCCGGCTCAGCTGAATTGACTCGACGACATCCATCAACTTGTCCCGCACCAGCACAATCCCAGCTGTTTCCACCGCCACTCCGACACCGGAGTGCAGGGCAATGCCGGCATCGGCAATGGCCAGCGCCGGCGCGTCATTGATGCCGTCTCCCACCATCGCCACTCGCTGCCCTTGGGATTGCAGACCGGCAATCGCCGCAGCTTTGCCCTGCGGACGAACGCCGGCAAGCACGTCCTCCCGTGCCAGCCCCAGGCTCTGGGCAATGGAGCGAGCGGCTTCGGGCCGGTCGCCGGTGAGCAGCATCACCCGCAATCCCATCTGCCGCAACTTCTCTACCGTCGCATTGGCGTCGGATCTGAGCGTGTCGGCACAAGCAATCAGCCCTGCTAACTCTCCCCCAACTGCCACATAAACTACCGTCTTCCCCTGAGACGCCAGCTGCAGCGCCTGCTGTGCCGTCTGCGTGCTGACCGGGATTCCCAGTTGGGCCAGCCAGTCCGCCGATCCGAGCACGACCGGAACTCCGCCCACTGTGGCGCTCGCACCCAACCCCGGTTCCGTGTGAAAATCCTCCGCCGGCAGCGGGGAGATCCCGATCCGGCTGGCTTCGCGCACAATCGCCACCGCTAGGGGGTGGCGGGTGCCGCTTTCTACTGTGGCGGCGAGCTCGATCAGGTGGATCTGGGAATTTTCTTCTCGTTCCCAGCCTGAGGCTGGGAAGGAGTGCCGGTGGGCAACCGGCAGGCAGTCGGTGACTGTGGGGTGGCCGGTGGTGAGGGTGCCGGTTTTGTCAAACACGACGGTGTTCACCCGGAAGACTTGTTCGAGGATGTCGCCGCCGCGAATTAACAGCCCTCGCTCGGCACCGATGCCGGTGCCTACCATGATGGCCGTCGGTGTGGCCAGTCCCAGGGCGCAGGGGCAGGCGATGACTGAGACGGCAATCGCCAGCTTCAAACTCAGCAGCAGGGGCGAGGTGTGTTGGGTAACAGCCGCGACGTGCCCGGAAAGCAGGTGGGAGTGGCTTGCCGGCGCGGAGGCTGACATTGGCGCAGCAGTTGCTAAAACATCTGGCCACAGGTGGGTGCCGGCAAAATACCAGAACAGAAAAGTGAGAGCGGCGGCGGTGATGACGCCGTAGGTGAAATACCCAGCCACGGTATCCGCCAGCAATTGCACCGGCGCTTTGCGGGTTTGGGCTTCTTCAACCAGCGCCACTATCTGGGCTAGGGTGGTGTCCGAGCCGGTGCGGGTGGCCCGCACGACGATCGCTCCCGACTTGTTTAGCGTGCCGGCGGCAACTTGCGCCCCCGGAAGCTTTCGCACCGGCACGGATTCGCCGGTGAGCATGGATTCATCCACTGCTGTGCTGCCGGCTGCCACTTCGCCATCCACCGGTATTTTCTCGCCCGGAAGAACCCGCAACCATTCCCCTACCCGGACATCGGCGACTGGAATTTCCACTCCCTCCGCGCTGCAGTTCTTTGCTGGATTGGGAACTAAACGAGCGGTTGCCGGCTGCAAGCCAATCAGGGCTTGCAGAGCGGCTGCGGCTCGCCGTCGGGCCAGCTGTTCTGCGGTTCTGCCCAGCAGGATGAAGCCGAGCATCATCACCGGCTCGTCGAAGAAGCACTCCCATTGCAGCCTTGGGAATAGCAGTGCGGCGCAGCTGGCTAGGTAGGAACTCAGGGCACCCAAACCGACTAGGGTGTTCATGTTGGGAGCGTTGCGCCACAAAGACAGCCCGCCGGAAACTAAGATACTGCGTCCAGGGCCAAGCAGGGCTGCTGTGGCTAGCCCGCAGTGGAACCAAATATTGCTGAGCAGGGGAATTTCTCCCCCAGTCAGCTGCCCTAGATGGCCAATTCCGGAGAGGATGATCAGAGCTAGGGCAATCGCCAGCCGCCACAGCTGCTGCTGGATTTCTTGCTGGTGTCGGTCAGCTGGACTGGTGCTGCCGGTGTTGTGCAAGCGTCCGGAATGGCGCTGCTGAGTGGGAAAGCCGGTGGACGTGAGGCGTTTTGCCAGGTCTGCTGGGTCAACGCTGCCCGCTTCACACTCGACTCGCGCCACTTCTGTGGCTAGATTGACGCTGGCTGACACTACACCCGGATGCTGTGTCAGCTGCCGCTCCACTGCTTTCACGCAGCCGGCACATTTCATGCCGGCGACATCTAAGGTAAGGATCTCTCGGGCAGGGGCTGCCTTTGAGCCGGCGTTGGCGGGTGCGCCTTGTGCTGCAGCTGTCTCTGGAGAAAGTTGCATAAAAAGATTGCCCAATTGACCTAGATTCTGTAGCGCCTTGCCAGATACGCCCTGTTGAGAGCGCGTCTGCAAAGCGTCTCTCTTTCGAGGGTAGGCGATCGGGCCGGGGATTGCTCTAGATTTGCGTGCCTTTCTTTAGGTTTTTGGACTTCCGGACGTCTGAGTCTCACTCTTTTTGATCCCCCCCTACCTACCCCTTAAAAAAGGGGGGGGAGAATATTAGCCCCCCTTTTTAAGGGGGGTTGGGGGGATCTAAGATTGGTAGTGCGTGCGGGAATATTAGCCCCCCTTTTTAAGGGGGGTTGGGGGGATCTAAGACTGGTAGTGCGTGCGGAAAGTCCTCAAGTTTTACTCGTCCTGGAAGCGCCAAAGCTCGCCTGCGTCAAGTAGGGGGCGCTGCAAAGCACTCCACTTGAGCTTCGGCTTTCAGATTTCATGTTTGAGATTTTCAATGGCCTTGCCAATTAGATTGAAAATCTCAAATTAATTCAGCGAATTAGTCAAATTTATGGTATAATATTGCGTTCGATATCGAAACTCAAAGAAACCCGGTTGCTTTGAGTTTCCGGGTTTCTGACAGTCACAGGACAAAGGCACGCTTGAGTCTCAAACCCCGATCTCCCCTAGCCCCTTTTAAAAGGGGGGCTGAATACTAGCCGCCCTTTTTTAGGGGGGTTGGGGGGATCTAAGACGGGCAGTTTTGCGTAAGTCCTAAGTCGGTTTTGTTGTCCGGCTGGCGGTGAGCATCCGGGACAGTTTGTAGAATCACCTGTAAGCAAGAAGGAAGAAGGAAGAAAAGTTTCCCCCCTGTAGAGACGCGATTTATCGGAGACGCGATTTATCGGAGACGCGATTTATCGGAGACGCGATTTATCGGAGACGCGATTTATCGCGTCTCTACAAGAGAGGAAGCCGTTAGCCCGCTCAGACTTCGACGGCGATTTTAGCTTCTTTGGCGGTGAGGCGTTCGTAGGTGGCCCGCATTTTCAGACCGGCAATCACTTGGAACAGGCCGGTGCCATTGTTGGAACCGGGATATTCGCGGTGCTGGAGCAGCAGGTGGGTGAGTTCGCCGTAATACTTGGTTGAAGTGTGGCTGAGGTGGTTCTCGATGTAGCTGACTTCTTCCAGATTCTCGAACTGGCCATCCACTTCCAGGACGGAGACGTCGTGGCCGTAATAGCTATCTGGGCCGTAGAACATCTTAATACCGGGCCAGGAGCAGGTGAGTTTGCGACCGCAGGGAATCCAGTTAATGGTTGAGCCTTCGTCAAACAGGTAGACAGGCTCTAACCCTTCTACGCCAAACCGCTGGATGAGGCGCACCCGCAGCACTTTGCGCTCCTTGTCATCCGGTATGAGCTGGGTTGGCAACACCTGGATTACCATGTCCGCAAATTCTCTCTGCGGCTCG
>CAZJNL010000486.1:0-4742 GCA_964546515.1 uncultured Oscillatoria sp. | reverse complement strand
CTACTTCCTAGTTTATGAGTAGGATAACACAATTAAATGCACTTAATTCTTCCTCATACTCGCCGTCACCGCGTGCGGGAAGGGGGCAGCAGGGTCGGGTATCTTATCTTCACACCCACCGGCACCCTCACGCCCGGGAGAAAAACTCAAATCTCCCCAGAGGAAGTCACCTCAGTCATCTTCGTACTCCACCCAAGAATTCGGAGTCTCCGACACAGCCACCTTCAACTGCACCCCCGCCGGCACCCGCCGCTTCGTCTCATCGTAAATATACTTAGCAATCATCTCAGCCGTTGTCTCATACTCCGCCGGCATCACCTCATTGAGAACGCAGTGATCCAGCCCTCCCTTGCTGACATCTTGCTTAGCCCAGCGCAGCGTCTTGAAATCCGCCACCATAACTTCGTGAGGACAGTATTCTGAGGCGTGCAGCTTCTCAGAAGTCGCCTCCACCCGCACTCTGTAGGTGTGCCCGTGCAGCCGCCCGCATGGCCCATCATAGTCTCGGATGAAATGGGCGCTGTCAAAGGTAAACTCGGTGAGCACTTTCCACTTGGGCATCTTAACATCCCTCCACAATCAATCCTCGATCCTTTAAGGATGGCCGAAAATCCGTGTGTCCTGAAACCGGCTGTGTTGGCAATTCCCATCCTCCGTAACTTTAACGCTATATCGACCCAGCCCTGAAAGTCCATGCCATTCTATCTGCCCCCAGCATCTATTTTGTCTTCTGCGACGAAACCCGAGAGCGCCAGGAGAGCCAGCTGAAGCCGGCTCAACCGCAACGGAACCGGCTACCTCCGCCCCACCCCTGACGCCGACGATTCAGCAACTCCTTCAACATTTCTTTACCCCCTTCCCCTAAGCAATGCGATAAGCTATAATTCTAAGAATACCCCAGAATGCAGTTATCCACGTCAGGTAAAAAATCATTCGATGAGTCAACGTCCCAGCATCTTCTCCTTTTTCTCCGGCACTGGCTTCCTCGATTTAGGCTTCGAGTCGAGTGGCTTCAACATTGTCTATGTTAACGAAATTAACCCCCAATTTATGGAAGCCTACCGCTATTCTCGAAAATGCCTTAACTTGCCGGAACCGACATACGGTTACGGGGAAGGAGACGTAACTAACCTGACTGGGGGAGAACAGCAATTATATCTCAAAGAATTGCTCCAGGATGCCCGCAAGACTTCCGAACTTGTCGGATTTATAGGTGGCCCGCCCTGCCCGGACTTTTCTATTGGTGGAAAAAACCGGGGCAAAGAAGGCGACAACGGTAAACTTTCAGCAGCCTACATTAAATTAATTTGCCAGCAGCAACCCGACTTTTTCCTATTCGAGAATGTCAAAGGACTGTGGAAGACAGCCAAACACCGGGCTTTCTTTGAGGAGCTTAAGTGCCGGCTTTCAAAAGCAGGCTACCGCTTAACAGAGCGGTTAATCAACGCCCTAGAATATGGCGTACCGCAAGACAGGTACAGAATTATTCTAATCGGTTTCAAGGCTGCTTTCTTAGAAAGCAGGGGAATTCAAGCTATCCATGAAGGGGCTTTCCCTTGGGAAAAGTATATTCAATATCCCAAAGAGAAGGTTTTCTCTTACCCTTGGCCTAAAACTAATTTTTTCGAGGAAGATTTTGAGCTGCCTTGTCCTGAGGGCATCCGTGAGGAGTTAACCGTTGAATACTGGTTCAGGAAGAATGACGTGTTCAACCATCCGAATGCCAAACACCATTTTAAACCGAGAGCCGGCATCAAGAGATTTATCACCGTTGATGAGGGCGATGATTCAAAGAAATCTTACAAGCGACTGCACCGGTGGCGGTACTCTCCGACAGCCTGCTATGGCAATAACGAAGTGCACCTGCACCCTTACAAAATTCGCCGGCTGTCAGCAGCTGAAGCCTTGGCAATTCAATCCTTACCGAAAGATTTTGCTCTCCCACCCAATTTATCTTTAAGCACTATGTTCAAAACAGTTGGGAATGGTGTTCCCTACCTGGCATCCAAGGCACTCGCCCAGACGATTCTTGACTTTCTGGGAGTAAAGCAGTGAAACTGACAGCTTCAAACCTCGTAAGCGCTCTCGGTCAACTTCCTAGAGACAGAATCTATAACTACGTCAATCCCGCAACAAAAGGTAACATAGAAATAGTCCACCTTACTTATCCTGAAGGCCCGATAACAATCAAGCGCTATAACCCTGCTAAGGGTCAATCGTCACTGACGGCTGCAGAAGAGTCTATCTCTGCTCAAATGATTTGGCGAATCGCGAATGCTTTTACACCGGGTCAACCGGTAAACTTTGACCGAGTTCTGGGTGCCAGTTACAACACCCGGTCAGTCTTGGAGGCACTTATTTCCCACACACCTCAATTCTACTACTGCTATCCCGGAAGAGTTGAAACTCTAAATTCTTCCGGGCAAATCAAGAAGGGTCACAAACACTTAATCTGGTGTCCCGACCGGCCACACGAACCTGGTGTTATGTGCTGTGCTGAGACAGAAATTGTGATTTCTGAAGTGCCGAGTGCTGAAGTGATTTACGAAGCTGTAACTCTCCCCGATAACTTGCTGTCTGGAGAGATAGACATCGATGTCCAGCGCCGGCACTCCCAAATGCAAATCGCCTTAATAATGATTGGCAAGCAACTCGGCTACCGGACGTGGGTCGCTAAAAATGACCGAGGCATAATCTACAACCATCAAAGAATTGGGGAAATGGAAGGTGTTATCGCATCTCTCAGAGATGAAAGACTAATCGCTATGTTTGAAGAAGCGTTTAAGGTAGCGCTGTTAATCGATTGCATCTGGTTTAAAACCGCCAAACTCATGCCGGCTGTCATTGAAGTAGAACACACTACAGGAGTGACAAGCGGATTAACGCGGATGAAAAACTTGCAGGATGCCATGCCCCCCTTTCCAACTCGATACGCTGTTGTCGCTCCTGATGAAGACAGGGAAAAAGTCATTAGAGAAGCCCACCGACCACAATTTCACTCCCTCAACATCAGATACTTTCCCTATTCAGCCGTAGAAGAACTCTACGCACTTTGCCTGCGCCGAAAGTTGCGGGGCGTAACTGAAGAATTTCTGGATTGCTACATGGAACCAGTTCTAGAAGCTGGCTGACAAAACTGCGGAGCGCCAGCAATCGGCGCTCCCGCTAGCCGGTGCGAGAAAGAGCTGGCGCACCCTACTTGGCTTCTTTCTTCTTGGCGCTCTACCCTGCGGGCGATCCGCCGCGTCCTGTGGCGTCTTGGCGGTTAACTATTAATAGATATTTTCCCCATATCAATTCCCCAAAAGACTCTTTCAATCGCCCGAATATCTGCGCAAAAAACGGGAGGCCCCAGAAACAAACTGCGGTGCGTCAGCAATCGGCGCTCCCTCCCCAATAGCCGGTGCGAGCAAGAGCTGACGCTACAACTGGCACCCTCACACCACAGTTAAAAACTCAATCTTTGGCAACAGCGGCTCCTGGACAATCCCCACACCGGCAAACCCCCACCGCTGCAGCAAACCCTTCAGCTGAGAGCCTGCGATTGACTCCACCCCAAACTTATCCTGCATACCGGCACCGTGGGTGTTGAGATAGCTCAGGGCGTCAAAATGCTCCCGAAACATCAGCAAATAACCGGCTCCCCCACTGGTTTTTGGATGAGCCGCTAGATAGCTGCCGTCAGTTTTGGAACGAACTAAATAGTAGATTTCTGAAAACATATTTCCTAACCTGCATAAGCGAGATAGAAACCGGGTAACTCCTACGAAACCCGGTTTCTTCTCTAATTCATATCTGCCAGCTTAATGCGCGGGTCAGCGAACTTCAGCAGCAAATCTGCCAGGAGATTGCCCAAAATCAGCATCACGGCACCCATCATCAGACTCGCCATCACCAGATACAAGTCTTGGGCGGTAACCGCCTGCAAAATCAGCCTGCCCAAACCGGGCCAATTGAAGAAAAACTCGGCAATGAACGCCCCGCCCAGCAAGCTGGCAAACTCAAACCCCAGCAGGGTAATCAGCGGATTAATCGCATTGCGCAGGGCGTGTACATAAATTACCTTATTTTCTGGCAGCCCCTTGGCGCGAGCCGTGCGGATGTAGTCTTGGCGCAGCACGTCCAGCAATTGCCCCCGCGCAATCCGCTGCAAGCCGGCAAAACTGGTGACGCTCAGCGCCAGCGTCGGCAAAATCATGTGCCAGCCAATATCCACCGCTTTCCCCAAAGGGGTGAGTTCGGCGTAGTCAATGCTCGTCATCCCGCCTACCGGGAACAAAGGCGAGGTGTTCTGCGCCAGAAATAGCAGCAGCAGCGCTGTGATAAAGCTGGGAAATCCCTGACCGGCATAGCTGATCACCTGCAGGAACCGGTCAATCCAGCGATTTTGGTTAACCGCGCCGACAATCCCCAGGGGAATGGCAATTGCCCAGGTGACAATCAGCGAGGAAATCGCCAGCAGCAGCGTTGCCGGTATTCGCTGGCTCAGCAGTTCCGCCACCGGTCGCTGCGTGGCAAAACTGATACCAAAATCCAATCGGGTGACAATCCGCCACAGCCAGCGCAGGTACTGCTCAACTGGGTGTTTGTCTAACCCGAAATTGACGGTGAGCTGTTTAATTGTCTCCGGCGAAATCTTGGGATTCTGCTTCAGGGTATCTAAATAATCCCCTGGAGCCAGCTGAATAATCGCAAAACTCAGTGCCGAAGCCAGCAGCAGCGTCACGAGCGCCTGCAGCAGC
>CAZJNL010000485.1:0-4742 GCA_964546515.1 uncultured Oscillatoria sp. | reverse complement strand
CAGCTGGATCTGCCGCCACATCAATGCAGTCGGCGCCGGCAAGGGTGTAGGCCAAAGTCAGATTCCGAACAGATGGCAGGTGTTGGAAGCTGGCTCCGCAGATCAGCTTGAACCAGTGGCCTTTTGTTAAGGAATTTAGAGGATGATAGAGATTGCTCACACTTCTATGCTAGTCCGCGTCGGGAACAATTGGCAGGCAAGTTTAAAAAATCATTTCCCCACTCTGTCCGTGGCCCGCATCCGCTGCCTGTTTCAGCAGTAGGGGCGGGTTCACGCTTCAATGTATCGGGGAAGTAGAGGATATTTATAAACCCGCCCCTATACGGCAGAAATTGGTAAAAAAACCCCGCAGTTCAGATTTAGGGAATCCTATCGAGCGTGAGACTCTATATATAGGGGTGCTGTGATTCGCAAGCGTTGTTGGAACAAGGAACAAGGAACAACAGTTCTTCCCCACGCCATTTAGCCAGAGTACAGGTTCTGGAAGTTCAGCTTCTACCCCACTCCGCTCCTGTTGCCTGAAACGGCTCTGCCTCTTCCCCTGTTTGGGGCTAGCCCATAGAGTCGGACAGGCGGGACGCCTGGACTACAAGGCTGGGGCTTTCTGGGGTGCCGGTTAGGGCAATCCCAGAAATTGTTCTTTTTTGGGGGGAGCGGTTGCCGGCAGCTGGCGAGCCAGTGGAATCGGGAGACTTCAAACGGGTTTCTTCTATTAAGTCGGGTTAATTGGCTGCGATAAGCAGATGTTCGCAGTCAGCGGACGACAGTCATTAGACCGCGATGTTGATGCTCACTAAAGCCCTCACTACAAACAGCTTGTGAAGGTTATATAAGCGGGCATGAAATTAACTATTTGTATGGTTTAGTAAACCTCGGATAGCTGTGGGTGATAGAATATTTTTATAAAGCCGCACCTGCCAAGGGTGGGTTTACCTGTGAGAGAAAGCCGGTGAGGCGAAGATATTGATAAACCGGCCCTAACCAGACCTGTGGCAACGCCGGAGCGCTCTAAGTCGATTTTGGCCCGGTAAAGCGAAGAGTAGTTCCGGGGGAATCAATCACCTCACGCAGCAAAGTTTCAACCGAGACAGTTTGCAATTCCGTCTTCACTCGACCGGCGCGGGAGTATTGCAGCAAACCGTTAATCAGATTTTCCATGCGATAGACGCGGCTGCGCAGCAAATCTATGATGCTGTTGGCTCATCCGTGAAGCGCGACGCGCCACATTCGACCGTGCACGCCTCTTATATCCAGCTCCAGTCAATTGCCCGTAACATTTATTTTACTATCCCTCTGACTCTTTCTTCTTTCTTCGGGCGCGTACTTGGCGTCTACCCTACGGGAAGCCGCCGCGTCCTGTGGCGGTTCATTATTAAGACCCCACATCAATGAGCCAACAGCATCATCCATTTGGCGTTTCGTTTAATGGGAGCATCCCAACGCACGCAAAAATATTATGACTGGCTAAGAGGGGGTTTAGGCAAGAGGAGTAAAAAAACAAACACCCCTGTGCTAGGTCTTGGCGGTATATCTGCGCAATCGGCACGCTTCTGATAGAATTGCCTATTATAGCGTTTCTCATATCAGTGCGGTACATTTTTTGCTGACGCGCTCCTCCGGGACAGGAAGACGCGATAAATCGCGTCTCTACAAGAGAAAGGAGCTGTAAACTGTCTCGTTTTGGGCAGGCATCGATTTTTATAACCATCTGTACCATCACAAATTGAGAACCGCTATATGTAGCAAGCCGGAGTGTAAACCTCTCTGCCGAAAGCAGGATGATAGCTATAAGCCTTGCTGCTAGTTTCTCAACCTCTCCTAGGTTGGGAATGCCGGGGCGGCTGGCTATTGCTTTTGTGGGGGATATATTTGCGGAGTATCGCTCAGCAATACATGCTTTTAAACCCCAGCGTGAACAGGACAAAACCAGCACAATCCCCCCCCTTACAGCCAGAAAACCAGAAACCTGGAAACTTTAAGAAACCTGGTTTCTTGAGTTTCTTGACTGCACGCCCGCACGCTTTATTTATGTCCGCACACTCACTCAGTCAGCGATCGCATTGAGCAAGACTTCCGTCAGAGTCATGCCTTCCATATCGTCAAGAGTAACAGTGTCAACAATGTCAAACTTGGCACCGGCACTCTGCAGCTCATCATCGAGCGCTTTGAGAAACCGGGTTGCTGTTGCGTCAGAACCCACTTGAATGAAAGAAATGGCTAGCTCTTCATCTCTGTCCATCAGGCGAGAGGCGTCAATAATCACCTTCATCACCGCTCTGCGATCGTCAGGCTCCCCGTCAGTGATCACCAAAATGGTTTCCCCACTCGGCTTCGTCTGACCGGCAGTCTTGCGCTGAAAGTAATTAGTCGTCGCATCCAGCAGCACAGCCGCTAAGTTAGTGCTCCCAGAAGGGTCATTTTCTTGAAAGATTTGTGCCACCCTGCTAGAAGTCACGTTGTCTAACCGCTTGAACCGGCCCGAAAACAGGTAAACTGTAATCCCATCCGGGTCAAACTGTTCGCATTTCCTAGCCACCGCTAGGGTAGACTCCTGCGCCGCATCCCAGCGACTTTTGCCCCCCGGTTGGTCTGGGGTAGACATGCTGCCGCTTTTGTCAATGATTAAGGTATAGTCACGGTCTTGCAAAATATTACCTCCTTCCATTCAGAGAAAACCTCCAAGGACTGTCAGAGTTTCTTCTTCTAGTTTATACTACCCAGCCGGCAAATGCCCTCATTTTTAATAAAAAAATTACAAATCCCCCTGTCGGGTTAGCGATGCGCACCCCACTCTGGACTTCGCACAGACCGCATCCGCAGCGCCAGAAACGCAGGGCGAGAAACCTGGTTTCTTTAAGTTTCCAGGTTTCTGATATCATGTCCGTCCGATTGACCTCAATTAGGCAGCCCCGAGGAAGAGAAGCGCTGATGCCCTTTTGCGTGATGCCCCATACCCCATGCCCCATGCCCCATGCCCGATTCAGCGCAAAGCTTGCAAATAATCAATCGCCGCCTCCAGTCTGGAAGAGTATTTGTCAGCCAGCTCTTCAAACCACAGACCTTCTTCTGACAGCGGATCTAACTTTTTCAGCCACTCCTGCGCGGCGATCGTCAGTTTCTGGCGCTGCTGTTCCAGCAGCTGTTGCTGTCTGAGCTGTTCTTCTTGCAGCTGTTGCTGTCTTTTCAGTTCCTCAGCTTTTTCTCGATCTTCGTACTCCGCCTTGAGATCCGCTATTAAGCTATACTCAGAAAGGGGGGATAAATTCTTAGTCTTTGGCGGTGCGGGAGCTTGATAAGTCGGCTTTGCCGGCTGTTCTGCTTTCAAAGCCGGCGTGGTTTTCATCTCAGCCGGTTTATCCTTTCCCTGATACTCTGCCTTGACTTCAGCTAATAAACGATCTATCGATTCCATATATTTTGCTCCTTATTAAACTACTCCATTCTGGTGGGTGACGCGCTCGCGTCACCCACCCTACTTAATCCAGCCAGAATGAAACCCCTAATCAACAATTGCCTTGAGCAGCACTTCCGTCAGAGTCATGTCTTCCATATCCTCGAAGGTAACAGTGTCAACGATGTCAAACTTCGCCCCAGCACCTTGCAATTGATCATCCAGCGCCTTCAGGAACTGAGTAGCCGTCGCATCGGTGCCCACTTGAATAAACGAAATCGCCAGTTCCTCATCCCGCTCTATCTTGCGAGAAGCGTTAATAATCACCTCCATCACAGCCTTTCAGTCCTCAGGCTCCCCATCAGTTACCACTATAATAGTCTCTCCCTCTGGTTTAGTCTGACCGGCAGCCTTGCGCCGAAAGTAGTTGTTGAGGGCATCTTGCAAGACAGCGGCTAGATTAGTTCCGCCAACCGGCTCGTTTTCCTGAAAAATCTGCTCCACTTTACTCGCTGTCACACTGTCGTACCGTTTAAACCGGCCCGAAAACGTATAAACGGCAATCCCGTCTGGGTCAAGTTCTTCGCACCGGCTTTTACCCTCTGGCAAGTCTGTCGCTCCCATACTGCCGCTCTTATCGATGATTAACGTATAGTCCCGGTTTCTAAGCATCATAAATTCTCCTCAAATACATTCCAGTAGGGGCGAAGCATCCGGGCGATAGGTTATCGGTTTTATAGAAAAATTTATCCCCGGATGCTTCGCCCTAGCGGGTTTGGCTGTCACTCCTTGTTAGCCACTCCCTAAATAAAATGTTAATCCACAATTGCATTGAGCAGCACTTCCGTCAGAGTCATATCTTCCATATCCTCAACGGTAACAGTGTCAACGATGTCAAACTTCGCCCCAGCACCTTGCAATTGATCGTCGAGCACCTTAAGGAACTGAGTCGCTGTCGCATCGGTGCCCACTTGAATGAACGAAATCGCCAGTTCCTCATCCCGGTCCAGCAGGCGAGACGCCTCAATAATCACCCTCATCACAGCTTTGCGATCGTCTGGATCTCCGTCTGTGACCACCAAAATTGTCTCGCCATTGGCCTTTGTCTGGCCTGCCGCCTTGCGCTGAAAGTAGCTGTTGAGGGCATCTTGGAGTACCTTCGCCAGATCGGTGCTGCCAGACGGCTCATTTTCTTTGAATATTTGCGCCACTGTTGCGGCGGTTACATTATCATAGCGTTTAAACCGGCCAGAAAACACATAAACTGTAATCCCATCTGGGTCAAGTTCCTCACATTTGCTGGCCAAGGCAAGGGCAGACTCCTGCATAACCGCCCACCGGCTTTTACCCC
>CAZJNL010000484.1:0-4750 GCA_964546515.1 uncultured Oscillatoria sp. | reverse complement strand
TATCAGTTTTAGCAGCTTCGCCGCAACGCCGAAGGCTGCGACTTACACCCCGGCTCAGATTGAGCAAATTCAGAAATACGCTCCCAAAATTACTGAGTTCCGGGGGCGCATGGACGAGCTGCAAACCCTGATCCAAAAGCGCAACTGGATAGATACGCGCACGTTTATCCACGGGCCTCTGGGCCAACTGCGGCAAGATATGGCCTACGTTACCCGCTATCTGCTGCCGAAAGACCAGCCGGCAGCCCGTAAAGCCGCTAAGGATGTTTTCGGCCACCTGGAAACCATCGATAAAGCCGCCACAGCCAATAGCTATGAAGTAGCTTCCCAAAACTACCGGGAAGCTCTGAAGGATTTTGACGCCTTCTTGCAGCGGCTTCCCCAGGGTTAATCTCTTCTGGATTTGAACCGCAGATTAACGCGGATAAACGCAGATATAATCTATATCTACTATCTGCGTTCATCTGCGTTCATCTGCGGTTTTTGAATATAAACTAAAATCCAAAATCAATATGAGTCAAGTTGCAGTAATTGGGTGCGGTGCTGTCGGAGCGGCGATAGCTTATGAACTCAGCCTGGTGCCTGGGTTGTCAATCACAGTTTTCGACCGGCACTCACCGGCACAGGGAGCTACCGCCGCTTCTCTCGGGGTGCTGATGGGTGCGATCAGTCAGAAGGTAAAAGGCAGGAACTGGCAGCTGCGATATGCTAGCATGCAGCGCTATGAAACTTTGATTCCAGAATTGTCAGCGCTGACCGGCTGCCAAATCCCTTTCAACCGGCAGGGTATTCTGATGCTTTGCTTTAATGAAGAGGAGATGAAAGGCTGGCAGCAGCTAGCAGAAATTCGCCGCACTCAAGGGTTTCAATTGGAAATTTTACAGCCTTCTGAGGTGGTGTCGAGGTGCCCGCAACTGGAGTGTTCGCATCTCGCCGGCGGGGTTTATTCCCCCCAAGACCGGCAAGTTGATCCAGTGGCGCTGACGCGGGCTTTGGTTGCCGGTGCTGAGCGCAATGGCGTCAGTTTCCAATTTGGCGTGGAGGTGGAGGGGTTTGAAATTGCTACAACTCCAGACTGCCGGTGTGTCTGTCAAGTGAAAACAGCCGGCGGTGGGGTGCCGGCGGATTGGGTTGTGATAGCTGCCGGTTTGGGTTCGGCGCAGCTAACAGAAAATCTGGCGCAGCCGGCTGATATCAGACCTGTTTTAGGGCAAGGGATGCGGGTGCGGTTGGAACGTCCTTTGGGCAATCCGGATTTCCAGCCGGTGATTACGGGGGATGACGCTCACATTGTGCCGGTGGGTGGGGCTGACTACTGGTTGGGGGCGACGGTGGAGTTTCCTGCCGGTGGGGGGGAGCCGGTGGCAGATGCGAAACTGCTGGATGCGGTGATGGAAAAAATTATCTCCTTTTGCCCAATTTTAGCCGAAGCAACTGTTATCAACAAGTGGTCTGGTTTGCGCCCCCGCCCGGAAAAACAAGCCGCGCCGGTGATTGGCCGGCTCCCCGGTTACAGCAATGTTTTTCTCGCCACCGGTCACTATCGCAACGGCATCTTGCTGGCACCGGCAACTGCGCAAGCTATTCGCCAGCTAATTGCAGCACCGGCTTGATAAGTGGGCGGACATAAATAATCCTATTGGCTAGTTATGAAACCTTGGCATTTCGATCCCCCCAACCCCCCTAAAAAAGGGGGGCTATTGATTGCTCCCCCCCTTTTTAAGGGGGGGTAGGGGGGGATCTTCTATGCGATTTGTGAGCGAACAGGACATGCTCTGACTACTTTTCCCTGCCAATATCATCACACAGGTGCCGGTCGCCCTCTCTAACACTAGGATTAGTCCGCAGATAATCCCGCACTAAATCGCAACCGCGCACCAACAAATCATCGAGATGCAAATTCCACAGAATCACCGCACCGTCTGAACTCGCACCGGCAAGCAGTTCACCGTCGGGACTAAAACTCACAGCTGTCAGTTTCTTTGCCACTTTGCTATCTTGCCGGTTTAAAGTTTTGAGCAGCGTACCGTCTCGGTGCCAAAGTCTCACCACTCCACCGGCACTCCCGGTGGCGACAGTTTTGCTGTCCGGACTGAAGCTGACGCTCGTCACCGGCTCTGGATGTTTTAAGATACTCAGGAGGGTGGCGTCTTTGCTCCAAAATCTCGCCGTGGAGTCAGCGCTAGCGGTAGCGATCGTCTGGCCATCCCGGCTGAAAGTTACGCCCATAATTCTATCGCTATGCCCATATAAAGTATAGAGCAATTTGCCGTCACTGAGCCGCCAGATTTTGACAGTCTTGTCATCGCTAGCGCCAGCCAAGGTTTTGCCGTCGGGCGAGACGCTCACTGCTCTTATTATATCAGGGTGCGGGTGGAAAGTCAAGCGCAATTTGCCGTCACCGGCACTCCAGAGTTTGACGGTTTTATCCTCACTGCTGGAGGCAATAATGTCACCTTTCGGGCTGAAACTCACGCCGGTGACAGCAGCTTGATGTCCTTTCAATGTCAGGAGTTCCTGACCGTTTGCAGTCCGGAGTTTGACTGTTTCCCCACTTGCTGAGGCCAAGATTTTGCCGTCGGGGGAGAAACTGACGCTGCTGACAGGGAGAGGTTCTTTGAATGTGGCGAGCAAGGTGCCATCTCTGCGCCAGAGCTTGAGAGTGCTGTCATCGCTGCCGGTGGCAATTGTTTGGCTGTCTGGGCTGAAAGAGATGCTCCTGACGGCACCGGCATGTCCTTGCAACTGCTCCACCTGTTTTCCATTATAAACTGCCTGGTGCAGGGCTGTCAATACCCGAAGTCTGGTATCTGAAGTCACCCCCAGATAGCGGTTCATTTCTTTTGCCGCTCTCAGGCTTTCTATCAGGGCGTCTTGGGGGCGGTTTTCTGCGACGAGAGCCTCTGAGAAGGAGCTGAAAGCGTTGAGTTTGGCGTTGGAGTCATCGATGGAGGCTTTCACCCAAAAAACGCCGATGAGGAAGGCGGCGATTGAGATGACTGCTCCAGTGGTTCTGCCAATGATTTCGGCTCGCATCAGGCGCTCGCGCAAAAACTTGTATTGGGCGATTTTGCGGCGTTCTTGCTCTTGATTGAGCTGTTCGAGCAATTCCTTTTCGCGGCAGAGGCGCTCAATTTCAAGCTGGCGTTGCTCTTCTCTTTTGCGCAATTCTTCTAATTCGGCATCGCTGCTGGCTGCTAGGAATTGGTAATCGGAATTGCTCAAGCTTTTGCCTGCAGCCCACTCTCGGGCATCCTGCAAAGCTTGTCCGCGCAGCAATCGGGAAGAATCCTGACAGTTGGAAGCCAGCCAAGCGGCGAGGGCTTCGGCGTAGGGGCGCAAGTCTGTGAGGGTTTTTTCTACCCAAATGGGGTTAAAAACTTCTCGGTAAATGCGGTTGCTGACGGTTAATTTACCGTCGCGCCTGACGGTTAAGCCGCTCAGCCGCAATTCAGTGGTTTCGGGGCTATCGCCGGCTGGAATTTCTCCCTGCTGCAAGATTTTTTGATATAATCCGAGAAGGCGGCTGGCGCGTTGCGGATTCCGCAGGAGCCGGTCGCGAATTGTTTTCAGGTGTGTCGGCTCATCCTGGTATTCCCAGCTTTCAATGATGCGGGTTCGGACGATGTTTTCCAGCCACGCGGCTTCACTTTCTGTGCTTGCTGCTGTTTCCTGCTGTTCTTCTGGGAACACCCCATTTTTGTCATCCCCCTCACCCCCAACCGAATTCTTTATTCCCCCCCCTCTCCCTTCATGGGAGAGGGGGGTTAGGGGGGTGAGGGAGAGCATCTTTGCAAACATGGTACGCTCCAGTTCTTCAGCTTGTTGCAGGACAAGTTTGCAGAGTTTTTGGGTGAGAAAGGGCTGCCCCCCTGTCCATTTTAATATCTCGGCGAGAAGTTGTTGGGGGTTGCCGGTTTTTCCTTCTAATCCGTGGGCGAGTGGCTGCGCTTCTTGGAGGGTAAAGCCATATAAGTCAATGGCGTAACCGATATTAAAGGGGGTGCGGGTGGGATCGGAAATTAAATCCGATGGGGTGCCGACTCCCAGGAGGGCAAAGGTGAGCCGGTGGTATTCTGGATTTTGGGCGCGTTTGTTATAGCACGCGCGAATCAGGGCGAAAAAGTCGTCGAGGGGGGTTTTGAAGCTGAGAACGCTGTCGATTTCATCGATAAAAATGACAATTTTGCCCGTTTTGTGTTCGGGCGCATTTGGGGAGGGGCGGATTTTTGCGAGCAGCACGGTTTCAATCAAATCGCTCAAGCGCTGCACCGGCGACATTAATTGCCGGTCTTGCCACCAGGTTATAAACTCCACCGGCTCGAAGAGGTTGAAATATGTGATGAGTTTGTAGGCGACGCCGCCATACCACTGTTCCAGGGAAATGTGTTTGCTGCCAATATCGGAGATGTCGATACTGGCGCAGGAAAAGCCTTCCGCTTGCAGCCGGTGCATGGTGCGCACGAGCAGGGAAGATTTGCCCATCTGCCGGGAGTTGAGGACGTAACAAAATTCGCCTGCTTTTAGTTTATCATAGAGTTGGTAGTCTGCCTGACGCACCGCATAAGTGGGCGCATCTTCGGGGAGGCTGCCCCCGACTTGATAGGGACATGAGTTTATCATATGTTGGATTGTAAGGGGTTTAGGGGGCGGTTGGTTAGTTTGTTTATCTTTGGGTTTATGGTATCATATATTTAACCCAAGTTGCTACCTAAGGAGGCTCTGACTTGAAAATGTTTGTAGTTGGGCT
>CAZJNL010000483.1:0-4756 GCA_964546515.1 uncultured Oscillatoria sp. | reverse complement strand
TGAAGCCACGAGCGAGCAGGCGCTGGCGCAAGCGCTGGTTTCCTTGGGGCAGCTGCCGGTGTTCCCGCCAGTTCTGGTACTCGACCGGCGCAGCAATTCGCCGGCCACCTCAGAACTGGCGAGCGACTCGCCCCCACAGCAAGAGCGCTCTTTCTATTCCCGTCCTTCTCAAAATAATGAAGACCGGCTCGAGCGAGTCTTGCAGGAAATCGCCACCCAGATTTTGCCTTCCGACATGTCGGTGGCCGCTTTGTTGAACCAAATCAATCAGGCTCTGGCAAGGAGAGTTAAAAATTTTTAATTTTGAAGTTTGAAGTCTGAATTTATTCAAAATTCAAAATTCAAAATTCGCGCCCTCGTACCAAGTTGCATTCTAATCTGATACTAAGTTGCATTCATACAGGTAATTTTCGGGGGCGTCTCAATTTTGTAAATCTAGCAACATAAAGGGCCCGACGTCCGGGCTTTCCCTCTCCCCCGCTCCAGACCGGATTTATCCGGTCTCTACAAGAAACTCCCCCGCTCCCCCTCCCCCCCTAACACCTAACCTCTCAGCTGGGGTTGCCTCACCAGAGTCGGGCAACAACCTGTTTGGATACCCGGACGAGCTGATAAGCGCCGGCTTTGTCCAAAATTTGGTACTGGCTCGGGAGCAACCCCGCCTCTTCAAATTTTGAAGGATACCCCAGCATCAGAACCGAAGAAGGGTTGGGCTGAGCTTCAGCCCGCTGTTTAATGTATTTGATTCCGTCTTGCGGCAGCAGGTAGAAAGTCACCGGCTGTTTGGTGTAAAATACAAGGCTGGGTTTTTGAAACCCTAGCATCACCAGCTCCTCTCCGGGCTGCTTGAATTGAACCACTGTATGGGCTAATTGCCGCAGGGGCAGCTGCCGGTAGTGGTCGATCAGGAAATAGGCAGGCATCACCGCCACAATTAAAAAGGCTGCGAACCCCAGCAAATTGACGCCCAACAGCCAGCGCTGCCGACGTGCCACCAACGCCACAGCACCGGCAACAGCAGCAATAGCCCAAACCAACCCTCCCCAAACCAGCTTTCCTGACTTCCCGATCGCCTCAGACAAGTTGGGAATTGCCGGATCTTGCACCTCTTTGAGCCACAGAGGACCGGAAAAGAACGCCACTGCTACAACACCCCAAAACCCCACATTCACCCAGGCCAAAGTCGCCAACCAAAAATCAAAAGAAAAGATTTTTTTATTTGGCTTGTTGCTTTGTGTTTTTTGTGTTATAATGTCGCTCCCCAACAAGGCGACCAAGATGGCAGCGGCGGGGATTAAGGGCAGGACGTAGCTGGGGAGTTTGGTGACAGCAATGGTGAAGAAGCCAAAGATGCCGGCAAACCAAAACAGGGCAAATAAACCCAGTTGGTGCGATCGGGGTGAGGCGATCCAGCGGCTGCGCTCCCAAAAGCGCAGTCGCGCTATCGCCACCGGCAAAAAAATTGACCAGGGAGCAAAGCCAAGCAGCACCACCAGAAAGTAAAAATACCAGGGTGCGGAGTGGTTATTGACCACACTGGTAAAGCGTTCTAGATTGTGGTAGCCGAAGAACGAGTTTATATAGGCTTGACCATTGGCCAATGTCACCAGAATGTACCAGGGGAGCGCGATCGCCAGCACGACCGGCACGCCCAGAATTGGTCGCATTTCCCGCAAGACTTGCCGCCCATTGCCCAGGTAAAGCAAGAAGCTGCCAATAATCAGCACCGGCAAGAGTACGCCCACCGGCCCTTTAGTCAGCGCGGCCAGGGCAACCAGCAGATAAAAGGCCAGATACCAGCGGGCTTGCGCAGCCGGTCGTGCCGGTTGGGCGTAGCCGATAAAAAAAGCCAGCAGGGCGGAATCGGTGCAGCCGGTGAGCAGCATGTCTGAAACGCCGGTTCGCCCCCAGGCAATAGTGAGCGGATTGAAGGCGATCAGAGCCGCTCCCAGACAGGCGGAAAGCCACGGTTTGAGTGGGGGCGGGGTAAGCGGCTTGGCCCGTAAGGAAGCTGGCATCCTCTCCGCCTCCTCTCGTGCGGGATCGCCACTGAAATACCGCAGCGTGTAAAAGCCCAGGCACATCAGCCCGATGGCGGATAAAGCAGAAGGCAGCCGCACTGCCCACTCATTAACGCCCAGAATTTGATACCCGATCGCCATTAGCCAGTAAATCAGCGGCGGTTTGTCGAAGCGAGTCACCCCATTGAAATACGGCGTGATCCAATCGCCGGTGACTGTCATTTGGCGGGCGGCTTCGGCAAACAGCGGCTCCGTCTCGTCAACCAAGCCGGTACTGCCCAAATTCCACAAAAAAGCCAGCCAGCCGATCGAGAGCAACCACAGGACAGAACCGAGAAAAGCAAAGCTCTGACGAAAGTCCGGAGATTTCCACAAATAGGTTAGTGTGCGGTCGAACCTAAGCTTCATGAAGCCTCTAAAGTGGTGAGCCTTAGCTAATAGAGATACGGGCTGTCAAAACATTGCTGCTCGAACAGCTCTGACGCCCAGAGCCTACTTTATCAGGGTGCGCTTCTGGCAACCCTACTTTCTAGATAGAGGCTGCAATATCAGCTGCCATTCTTTGGCTCGGGGGTTCCACACCGGCACCCCCGTCTGCCCCACCACATAGGGACCCCAGTAATAGCGGGAACCATCCTGGGCGAAGGCAACTAAAATGTCTCCCGGTTTCAGCGCCAGCTCGGCTTGTGGCAGTGACAAAATCAGCCCCTTGTTGCCCCCTTCAAAGGGCGCAAAATCCCAGTGGGCGGGTTCCCCATAGGAACTCGACCCAGACTGCCGCCCCAAAAACACCAGCCGCAAGGGATGTTCGGTGCGGTTGCCGGCACGCAATTGGCCGGCGGTGCCAGATGCCGCCGCCGACTTCGGCTCCGGGCGCAAAGGGAGTGCCGGCAGGGCGTCGGTCAACACCGGCACCTGTGGCTTTGGGGCAGGCACAGCAACGCTACTCGGTTCCGGGGAAAGGGGAGACACCGCTACCGGCAACAGCAAGGGCTGAGTTGCGGTTGCACGAGTTGAGGCAATTGCTGGCCGCGAGCCCACTGCTAGTCCGACGAGTGTTATAACTCCCAATAATACCTTGTATACGCTCACTTTCATAAATCTTAATGGGTTAACCCCGCACCCCCCTGATAGAACTTACAACTATAGGATTAACCCGTGCTACAGCCGGCTCTTGGCGATACATATCCTTAAAACAAGCTGCGCTGCCGCGCAGGGTATGCTGAACATGGGAATTTTTTATACCGTTCTGGGTGCTTTTTCCATTTCACCGGCTAGCTAACATGCAAAACACCCGTCTCAACACCCTTGTCGAGGTCGTCACAGAGCAGTTTGGGCGATCCTTGCGCAATCCCTGGCGGCGGCTGTCGCTGCTGGGTCTGAGCCTGCTGTTCGGCACATTCCTCGGGCCGGCTGTTTCTAGCTTAGCCGGGCAGAGAGCTTACTGGGATATTAGCTCAGCCGCTATCTTGACTGTCCTCATTGAGCTAATCAGCAGGATTATTTACGGGAACCGGCAACTGGCCCAGTCGCTGCCGGGAGAGGCGCTCAATGCCCTCAAAATTGGCGTCACCTACAGTCTGTTTTTGGAAGCCTTTAAACTCAACTCCTGATCCGATGCAACAAACAGGACCATCTTATGATGGCATTTTAGAAGATTTGGCAGCTCGCCGCCACCTGCCCGCTCCTGTCTGGCAGCAGCTAGAAGCCATAGAGCTAGCTGACGAGCGGCGCTGTGGCGCTTTCGGCATCACTGCAGGGAATGTGTCTCAGATCGTCGGGGAGCGAGCTTCTCTTTTTCAGTCTGTCTGCGCCTTAAATGCAGCCGATTTAGAAGGCAAAATTCCTTCATCTTTGCGAATCCAAACCCTTTGGAACCTGTGGTTGCCGTTGGCGGTGCGGGTGGCGCAATACCGGCAAGTTCTGGGACGCCCCCTGATTCAGGGAATATTAGGAGTTCAGGGCACCGGCAAAACAACGCTGGCATCTGTCCTGAGTCTGATTTTAAGCCATTTGGGATACCGCACGCTCAGTTTGTCGCTCGATGACCTCTACAAAACTTATAGCGACCGGCAGCTTCTCAGACAAGCCGACCCCCGTTTGATATGGCGCGGACCTCCGGGAACCCACGATGTTGACTTGGGAATCGAGGTTCTCGACAACCTGCGCCGGTGTTCAGGGGTGCCGGTGCGAGTTCCCCGCTTTGATAAGTCGGCTTTTGGGGGTGCCGGTGACAGAACTGAGCCAGAAATAGTGGAAGGTGCTGATATTGTGCTGTTTGAGGGGTGGTTTGTCGGAGTGCGCCCGATTTACCCCGCTGTCTTTGACTCGGCACCGGCACCGATTGTCACACCGGCTGATTGCGCTTTTGCCCGCGATATGAATGCTAAGTTGCGCGACTATTTGCCACTGTGGGAGCGCTTAGACCGGCTGATGGTACTCTATCCAGTAGATTACCGCCTTTCCGTGCAGTGGCGCAAGCAGGCGGAACACCAGATGATGGCGGCTGGAAAGTCGGGGATGAGTGATGCAGAAATTGAGGAATTTGTCAAGTATTTTTGGAAGGCGCTGCACCCAGAGTTATTTGTCAAGCCGTTAGTAAATAATCCTGAATGGGTGGATTTGGCGATTGAAATTAATCCCGATCGCTCTGCCGGTGCGATTTACAAACCGGGCGAGGGCGTTGAGTGCGGATGATAAACCTGAGAAACCGGGTTTCTTTGAGAAACCCGGTT
>CAZJNL010000482.1:2325-4761 GCA_964546515.1 uncultured Oscillatoria sp. | reverse complement strand
GATAAATCGCGTCTCTACAATATCTTTGCAATAAGGATGCCACCGGACTTGATATTACAGCAGATTCTCCTCGTTCCCAGGCTCTGCCTGGGAACGAGGGTAACAACGAGGGTACGAGGGTCTCCCGTAGTCCAGGCATCTTGCCTGTCCCATCCAATCGCCTGGATATTAGCTTACAGTGGCGTTAAAACTAAACTGCCGGCATCAGGAAAGCCGAGTTGATTGAATCCCTCAAATCGCCAGTGCTGCTGGTATCGGGTGAGGAAGTTCTGACCGATGATGCCTTCAACTCCTAACAAGTCTAGCACCCCATTTTCCAGAATCACGGCATCCAGGTTGGTGGCTTGGCGACCGTGCAAATTCACTCCTTGTAAGGTGATTTGCTTGCCGGTTTCCGTGCCGCAAAACCCCCGCACTTCTGTGTCTTTTGCCTTGGCGGTGTCGAGAGACAGTCGCTGCGCCAGTCGCTGGGAAACTACCATCACATCTGCGCCGGTGTCCAGCAAAAAGGTGAAAGCACCCTTACCGTTAATTTGAACTTGTGCCGTCATCACGCCCAATTTTCCTGTTAGCGGAATCGCACCGGCAGGGGGGCGAGAGTGCTGCAGGAGTTGCAATTGCAAGGTCTTGGGGTTTATAATTACATCGAAGCCGCTTAAAAAATCCATGCCCAGAACGCCGGACAGTTGCCCGGGAATTGCTGTTTTGGACAGCCCCATGCCGGTCAGCCCTTCAACTTTGGCAGAAGCCACGGTTAAGGGCGGCAAACTGTGCGTCGTCGCTTTCACATTAGAGCAGTTGTCGCCAACAACCATGTATGCTAAAATATCACTGGGGATAGGGGTGCCGGCAAGTTTTAACTGCTGGGCGATTTGACTGTCGAGAATCGAATTGGATGCGCCGGTGTCGAGCAAAAAAGTTTTGGGCTGTCCGGCAATTTTCACCTGCAAAGTAAACAGCCGGCTGTCAGTCAGGCGTTTCAGCGGTACAGAAGCTTGCCCCTGACTGACGGGTTTGGGGAGGGTGATGCCGGTGGTTTTCAGCAGCGCAGTCAGACGAGCGCTGGCATCCGGGCGAACGCTGCCATCTGGCGCTAACATGACAACTTTAAACACACATTGCGTGGAAGCCGTTTGCAGCTGTTCCGCAGAAGGTTGCTGCGGGTTAGAAACTGTCCCCACAACACACTGCAATAGCTGTTGCAAGAGTTCTTTTCCCAGGGGGTTGGGTGCCGGTGCCGGTTGCTGTGCCAGTTGCTGTGCCTGTTTTGTCGCCGTCTGGCGATTTGAGGCGGCGATGGCTGGGCGAGGGAAGCCGGTGAGAGGGTTCTGGGATAAGTTTGGCAGGGGTGTTAAGGCAAGCATCCCGCAGACGGATGCGAGTGCAATGGCATTGGCGACAGTCCAAGAGAGTTTCATGGCTGAAAATTATTAGGTAGCGGCGGACAGATTTGGCTGTTTATAGCGCTTCTCATATCAGTGCCGATTTTTCGCGCTCCGCACTCCCTCGGGGGGAGAGACGCGATAAATCGCGTCTCTACAAGAAAATTCTGCTATATTCCTATAATGACAGGAGTTTAACGCAGAAGCTCGCGTAACGCACCCTACGGCTTGCAGATAGCTTTGAGAACTTGCAGAATCTGGATTGAACGCTCAGGTTCAAACAGACTTAGCACCGGCATTAGCTGATAAGTCGGGGGATTTCCTTGCTGGGCGCAGACAAACTGATAAAGCTTTCCATTTGTCGCCAGCCCCCAAACTGATGTTTGACGATCTAGATTTTTACAGGCACAGGTGAGCAATTGCGGTAAACTCGCTGAAGGGGCGACACTGCTGTTTTTAGCTTCTATCACCAAAACCCAAAAAAATGTCTGGCCTGCTGTTCGCTGAGCCTGACTGACTGCTAAAATACTGAACCGGCCTTTAACGGTCGTATCTTCATCTGCTACAGTAATCTCGGCGATGTTTTCTTCCCGAGTCATCTGAATAGGATAGCGATAGAAGCAGGCTAATCGCATCAATGGAGAGAGCGCCAGGAACTTCACCTGTCCTTCGGAGATTTTGCCGGCTGTCAGGTAGCGGCGAAAGTCATTCCGAATTGCCAAAAAGTCTTGCTGTTCTGCGTCAGTCAAAGGTTCCAGAGATAGCAGGGGTGTAAATGAGCTGCTGAACTGATCTTCTAGCTTAAAAAGGCGCTGGACATCATTCAGAGATAGGTCGCGGGCGTTCAGAGCAATTATAAACTGAGTTGGCTGTCAGGTTAAAGTGCTATTATTCTTCTATTTTAGCGACATCTGGGCGAAATGTTCCAGCAGCAGCCGGTGGATAAAGATATAGCCGCCGCCAACTTTTTGCAAAAAGATGCGCTCAGTAGCGCTGTCAAGGAAACGGGCGCAATTCCAGGGCGCACACCCACTGCAGCAAAGAACAGCACGCA
>CAZJNL010000482.1:0-2225 GCA_964546515.1 uncultured Oscillatoria sp. | reverse complement strand
CGCCACCAATCAGTCCAAAAAACAGCCCCGGAAGCGCCCCCCAAAAGAGTGGTATCCCCATAATTATAGTTGCCAAACCCAAACCGAATACTCCAATCAAGGCAAACACAATTGCATTTTTTACCGACTGCCAAATCCCTTGATTGGGAACAGTTCTCGTTTCGATACCGCCGCCAATCAGTCCAAACATTAGCCCCGAACTCAGCCCGACAATCAGTCCCAAAATCAGCCCGCCAGTAAGCAAGCGCGATCCAGGCGCAATCAGCCCTTCAAACAGTCCCACGAACTGACTGCGAAGCCGCCCCACCGCCACTCCAGAAAGCAGTCCGAAAAACGGCCCAGCAACCAGCCCCAAAATAAGCTTTTTTTTGGCTTTTTCCCACGACCATTTCAGGGTTTCAGCCGGGGTTATCTGGTGGCTAATTAGCCCCGAAAGCAGCATGACAATAATTCCAGTTATTAGTGCGATACTCACTCCCGCAATCAGCCCCACAATTTGCCCCCCAGCCAGTCCGCCCGGAGGCCAAAAAATTAGTCCCCCAGCTAACCCCACCATTAGCCCAAATATCAGCCCGATTCCACCGGCATACATCCATTTTTGTCGGCGTGTTCCCAGCCAACTCGGCTGCATGCGCTCAATTAAAAATACCGTTTGCGACTCCTGAACCATTCTTTGCGCCAGCCAAATCAGCCAGCGCTTTGCTTTCTCTTCTAGATAGCGCTCCCGCGCTCCCCGCCGGCTGAACATCCGTTCAATGTAAGCATCAAATAGATGTTTGCGACGTTCTTCTAAATTCACGCTGGGCAAATCTTCCACAGACATCCCGTGGTAAGCGACCGCTATAATATTCAGCATCAGGGGTGATTTAGCTAACTGCAGCAGCTGGGAATCCGTTTGCAGTGCTGTGCCTACGGCGCGGAGTGCGGCACCGGCACTGATAAAATAGTGCTGAATTTGCTCATCTGTGAGCGGTTGCAGATAAATAGCAGCTCCCAAACGCAGCCGGTGTTGCAAAGCTTCGTATCCTTAATCCGGCTGCACACCACCATCTCCGTCTGTCCCAACTCTTGGCGGAATTGATTTAACGCCTGAACGCAGCCATCCCGAATCCCGCTCCGAACCTCATCTAAACCATCCAGCAATAGCAGCAGTTGCTCATCCTTAACCCAAGCCGCACCGATTTCCTTAGAAACCTGATATTGACTGTTCAACTCCTCAACTAGCCAACCGGCAATCGTTTGCTTTCCACCCTTCCAAGAAGAAATTCACCGCTCCAAAATCAATCAGGACAATCTTGCCATCTCGGCTGCGCCTGATTAAATTAGCCGGTTTAATATCGCGGTGGATAACATTATTTTGGTTAACAAATGCCAGCCCCCGCAAAATATCCCGCAACAGCTCCATTAAAGCTGCCTCACTCCAATTTCCGCGCTCAGCCAACTCTCTATCTAACGGCTGACCCTCGATAAAATCTTGAACCAGATAAAATTCTTCATCTTCCTGAAAGTGAGCCAGCAGACGGGGAATTTGGTCGCAATTGCCCAGCCGGTATAAAATTTACGCCTCCCGGTCAAATAAGCGTTTAGCAATTTCTAGCGCCGCCGGCTCACTAACTTTCGGCTTCAGTTGCTTAACGACACAAAAAGGATTCCCCGGTAACTGAGCGTCTTTTGCCAGAAAAGTCTGGCCAAATCCCCCGCCACCCAAGTGTCTGACGACCTGATAGCGCCCTCCCAGTGTTTTTTCCATCATAAAATCCCCCCTTTACTTATCTAGACGATTCCATTTTATTACTCTATATAGGGTTCTTAAACTTTTTTAACCTCTATCTTTTCTTTCCTTGGCGCTCCTTCACGGCGGCGGTAGATAAAAAAATTACACAAATCAAATCTAACCGCTACACTAAAAATATGCTACCTTAGAAAGGAGCCGCTGAACCCAAATAGCCGGCAGCCGCCCCGTCCCGACCCCACATATGAATCAACCCGCCCCCACCCAGTGAGGGGCGGGTTCACCCGAAATATTTCTGGCACAACTCAGGATATGAATAAACCCGACCCCGCCCGCAGCGCCCCTACCCTGCAATAACGATCCAACCGGACTAGATATCAGTCTCGCAGAGCGGCTGCAGGCATTCTCCCAGCCATATCAGCGGTCATTAAAGCGGACGATGGGACTCGAACCCACGACGTTCAGCTTGGGAAGCTGACATTCTACCACTGAA
>CAZJNL010000481.1:0-4777 GCA_964546515.1 uncultured Oscillatoria sp. | reverse complement strand
AACCTGGTTTCTAGATGTTGGGTAGCCTTTTCAAAGAGAAACTTCATCCTCAGTGCAATGATGTGCGGAGGATGAAGGGGGGTTAGCCGTGCTGGGTATATGCCGGGAAACCCCACTTACTCATCAATTGCAGGTGGGAATGAAGAGAAGTTAATTCATCTTCCTAGCTGCATAGTCTGTGGCTCCAATCAGACCAACCAGCGGATTTAGGACAACACGGACGGGGATTTTTGGAAGTATATTCTTGCCCACCTGGCTTTTAGTCTTAAAAGCCTCCATGAAACCCCCATCATCAAATAGTGGGAGAATTCTGGGAGCAATGCTGCCTGCCACAAACACCCCCCCATAGGATAAGTGTTTAAGAGCGACATTGCCCGCTTCTGACCCGTAACATTTTGTAAACATCCTCAGAACCTGTTGGCAGAGGCTATTGCGTTCAAATAGAGCATATTTGGCAATCTCAGCAGCCGGATTGAGGATATTCTGTCTGAACTGCTCCTGTGCATTCTTCCAAGTATCGACGATTTCATTTATAGCTGGATCTGCTTTGGCAGAATCGCGAGAGCGCCAGAATTGGTAAATATCCACAATACCTGCGCCGGAAACAACCTGCTCCACGTCAATATGCAGGCGATCCTGATCGTGCAGAAATTTCCACAGATATAATTCATCTTGCGAGTTGGGGCCAAAATTAACATGTCCACCTTCAGAAGGATAAACCTCTGGAGGATTTTCACCCTTCATAATCACAAAGGCTTCCCCCAATCCCGAACCCGCACCGATAACTGCAATTCGATTGATTAGCTCTCGATCGACATCCGTGGTATCGCCCTTTTGTAATTCGTAAAAATCATTTGATCCAGATGCTAGCAGCTTCGTGACCCCATAGCCAACCGCCTCAAAATCATTAATTAATCGGAGCTGGATGTTAGGGACTAACTGCTGAAGACTATTGGCATCAATACTCCACTCATTGTTCCGGGTAACATTTAGTCTGGCGGCGTTATTTTGAACAAAGCATGGAACCGCTATACAAGCTTTTATGGGAGCAGGAGGCTGGCCATCAAACAGGGGCGCATCCTCTCTCAGAAACTTCTCCACCATCTTCTCAAAACCTGTCTCCCCTTGATAGTCAGCGGTGCGGTAACGGTTCTCGTAATAGGTGTGTAAATTGGTGTGGGCTGTGACGGGCTCATTTGGTATCTGAACCAACCGTAGCCTGGTTTGGCGACCGATATCTACTGCCAGTAGAAATGTCATAACTTGGGAACTCCATATTTACTAAAAAAATAACCGAGGACTGCTCAATTGAAACCTGTAGATTTCTTTAAATCCGGACGGAACCTAACCCCCCACCCTCCAACCCTTGCCAGGGTTGGGGGAGGGAATTTCTCCCAACCCTCTCCGCTACGCCCAGAGGCGATCTAGGGCCAACTGGGAGGGGCCAAGCAACTCAGTTTCTTGGAGAAACCGGATTTACGTTGCTCTCCCGCACCCTGATGTTTGACACTTATTGCTGCCATGCTTCTGGCTTATTGCGTGCTTTGTCCAGGCACAGAGCGCCCCGCCATTGCGTAGCCTGATTATAACGAACTTCTTTGAGGTCTGCGCCCGTCATATTTGCTTTACTAAGATTGGCACCATTGAGATTAGCGTCGCTCAGGTCAGCGCTACAGAGCATGGCGTTTGTGAGGTCGGCATCTGTAAGTTTAGCATTTTTGAAGTTGGCACCGCCAAGATAGGCATTTGTGAGGTTGGCATTACTAAGATTAGCGCTATCGAGGTCAGCATTACAGAGATTTGTATTGCCGAGTTTTGCATGGGTAAGTTGGGCACCCCGGAGGTCTATACTATCGAGGTAGGCATCAGTGAGGTTGGCACTGTTAAGTTTGGCACCGTCGAGGTAGACGTCAATGAGAGTTGCCCCGCTGAGGTCTGCTTTATTGAGGTTCACGCCACTAAGGTTTGCCTCCCTGAGTCTGGTCTTACTAATAAATTTCCCAACTATATTTGTGAATGCAGATTCCGATTCCGGAAATTCAACATTTGTCATATAGCCGATGATGCGACGCAATCGAGAACTATCAAAATGGTCATCGCCACTTTGTCCGCAGGGATAGAAGGCAATTTTTCCTTTTAGCTCCTCTTTTGACTGGGCGTACCGGTTTAGTTCTAAGAGCAAAATCATCACATTCAACTCGGCATATATATTCACATGGGGCGCGTTTATCTGGATGTCATGGTTTTTTAGCTGCTCCATCTTTTGCTGGGACAGAGGATTTGGGATTACCTGTTTCATCGCATCAGCCCAGCGTAGATAGAAATTTTCCAGATGCTTGAACAGCTTATCCCATCGCAGTTCGTTATTCGCATCTAGCAATGCCATCAAGTAGCCCACAATTTCTCGGGTCAGAGGACCGTAGCCCAGTAAATCATAGACTTCCCAATCGAGATTGCCATTCCAGTCCGGACTGGCCCAGTTTTCCATGCTGGTTTTCAGCCGCACCGCGCACAGATAATCGCGAAAGCTGTGGTGAGCAAATCTCACACGATTCTGTTCAACACCGACAACTGGCTCGATGTAGAAAGTGGCCAAGGCATTTTTGAGGGCATCGTCATTATTTTGGTTCAGGCGTTCTTTCAACATGGCCATCGATGCGGATTTCCCGCCAGACTGGACTACACACAGTCCCGCTTCTGCCAGAATAGGTAAAAGATCGTCGGTTGTTGGCAGTCCCGTTATATTCTTCTGAAGGGAAGCAGGCCGCTGTTGGTTCAGCACCCACTTGAGGGACTCTTGATAAATCAGGATTTTTACCTGGATGCCAGTAGGGTCCTCAGGACTCTTATCAGTCAGGCGGCCCAAGCGGTGCATTGCGGCTAAAAAATAGAGTAACAGCGGCTCTTTAATCAACTCCGCCACTGGAGCTTGCCAGCGGGAGTCGTTTAAAAACTGTTGAAATTTTGAGACTGGCCCTTCCTGAACTTGGTCTTTCCATTTCTCAAACCACTCATTCTGGAGTTGGCCCGTCATTGGCTGGATTGCCACCCACTCAAAATTTGCTGGCAACGCTCCGATGTTTTGGAGGGCGAGCTGACGCCCCGTCATCAAAACTCGATGTCCCATCTCTGGATTTTGTTGACAATCCTGCTGAAATCTTGACACCTTTTGAATAAACTGCGCCAATATTGCACTGTCTCGCCCATTAATTAACTCATCAACACCATCTAGGAAAAACAAAAATCGGGTATTCTGGTCATGCAACCAGGTTTCATCGTCCGGGGGAAAATTTGCGTTAGTGGCGTCGGCTCCGAGTGCTTCTCTGACGGCTTCTCGTAAAGTATCTTGAAAACTTACCTGCAATTTCTGGATATCGCGTAACTTAATCAGCACCGGCGTCCAGGTGGGATGCGACTCACGCACCCTATCGGCAAATATCCGGCAAAAGACACTTTTGCCCCGTCCTGCTGGCCCTTGGACAAACATCACTTTACCCAGTTTCTGGTCATCCAGCAACCAGTCTTGTGCCAATTCCTCCAGCAACCCAACTTGGTTTGCCAGCGGGTTGCCACCGGCATCCACCCTTTGGGCGAACATGGGCACATAGATATCGCGAAACGTGAAGCTTTCCTCAAACACCCTCTGATCGGGCAGTTGAGCAACTACTCGATCCAGGTAGGTTCGGATAGTCTGGTTTTCTGGCATATCTACTTTCTCTCCGTTTGTCTGCGGTTTTGGCGTCTTGGGTTTGGCAAATATTATAGCACCCAGGGTGGCAAACAGGCAAAAAATGGCCATCGCATCCTCCACCTGCGTTCTAAAATTATCTCTGATCATCCTTACTCTTGTCAACATCTTTATTCCCTCTTTTTTCCCGACCGCTATCGGGCCATACCGCCTTCTGCCTCACCTGTACCATGCCTATGCTCCAAACCTCTGTCTGTACCATTCAGGATAGCGTTCTTTTACCCACGGTGGCAAGCGGTCTTGCAGATGGATCTCAAACTGGCGTTGGAGAAAGTCAATGATGCCATTTGGCAGCCGCTCTATTTCCTCCAGTAATTCAAAGCCAAATATATTAGAATCTGTCCCGTGTTTAAATCTGTCAGTTTCCGCAGCCATGTTCAAGTAAAAAATTGGGTCAACCAGACTGGTTTTGTTAATCCCCGTCCCAAGCATAAGAATTTTAAGCTGATAGTCCTCGTTCAGCTTGCGACAGGTTTCAGCCATTTTATTGGCGGCATCAATTCTATCTACAAGCTGGCCGTCAGTGTAGATGATTACGAATCCCATGTCGCTGCCATTCTCGCATCCCGTATAACAATCATTTATAGCCTTCGTGAGAGCGGGGTATATATAAGAAGCTTGTTCCGGTTTGTTGCCCTCAAAAATTTCCGCCAACCTTTGGGAATACTTATGCTCTATCTCCGGCAGGTTCGAGGAGAACTCAAAAATTTTGGGCGGCATGCCATAAGAGTCAAAAAACATCACAGCGCACCCCGGACAAAAATACTCGCCTAGAGTGTTGTACCTAGACCAAATGTTTTTCAGATGTTCCCCTACTTTTTCCTGGAGATAAGTCCAGTTATCGCCCCTGGGAGCTTCAGCTATTTTATTCATCGAACCACTTCTATCAATTAGGATACAAATATCTACTTGTTTTTGTGTCTCAGCAAACTTTTTCAGATCTTCCCAAGAGAGTGAATCGGCTCTCTTGCCCTGCTCTTGTGCGCCCACAATACTGGACAGACCGCGCCACACTCCAGTCTTTTCTAG
>CAZJNL010000480.1:0-4790 GCA_964546515.1 uncultured Oscillatoria sp. | reverse complement strand
GTATGGCAACTTGCCTGAGGTGGAGTGCTATGCCGGTCGGCTGAATCAGGTGTTAATGAATATCCTCACCAATGCCATTGATGCCTTGGAAACTCAAAGTGCACCGCGAGTGATTAGGATTCGCACCGAAGTGGGGAATGGGCCCGGGCGCATCGGGCATGGGGAAGGAGAAAAATCCCCGATCCCCAGTGCCCAATGCCCTGTGCCCAATTCCCAATTTGTTCGGATTGTGATTGCTGACAACGGGCCCGGCATGACTGAGGAAGTGATCCGCAAGTTGTTTGACCCTTTCTTTACCACGAAGCCGGTGGGGAAAGGCACCGGCTTGGGGATGTCGATTAGCTATCAGATTGTGGTGGAAAAACACCGGGGAGTGCTGGCGTGTTTGGCAGCGCCAGGACAGGGGGCGGAGTTTGTGATTGCGATTCCGGTACGGCAACAGCATGGTAGCACCAACCGCGCTGCAGTCAGCTTTCTCCCCCTCAATCCTACCTTGAAAAATTCAGAGCAATCAACCGGATTTTATAGCTCGTTGTAGGGGCGCGGTATCCGCAGATAGAAAGCCGGTTGTAGGGGCGGGTTTATCGGAGATATCTGCTAGTAGCAAAGGATATCTATGAACCAGCCCCTACTGTAAACCAGCCCCTACTTTCTTTCGCCAGGGCTTTTCAATCATTATGTTTTGCCCAGCAAAACGCCGCCAATATTATGGCATATTGCTGTTAATATTGTCGGGAGTAATGCCAATACAGGCATTGATGAATACCTCATGTCTGGAGAGGATAAAAAGGGCAGATAGGTCGTCAACATTCGGAATGTTTTTTGGCGAAACGTCATATCATGAACGGTTGCGACAGCATTGTAGAGAGACGCGATAAATCGCGTCTCTACAAGAGTTTTGCAATAAGGATGCCACCGGACTTGATATCAATCCGCTCGGCGCTCATCCCGCTGCCTCCTGTTGAGTTAATTCTTCAATTTTATCAAATTGGTAGTTGTTGGCTAAATCCGCAAGCGCTTGCGCGAGTGGGGCGTGCTCGGTCGGAATTTGCTCGAGCAACTCCAAAATCAGGTCGTCGCTGCACTGAGCTGCGGCGTGGCGCACCTGCGCCACCCACTCAGCAGGCATCACCTTCAAGCTGCCAGCTGTCAGCTGGAAAGCCGCTGGCGAATTGTCTCGAGCTGGCTGCCGGTTGGGAGCGGCTGCCGGTGGCGACTCACAGATATATTTCACCCCCAAATGTTTGCTCATTTTTTCCAGCAACTCTTTTTCTTGGAATGGCTTGCGAACAAAGTCATCGCAACCGGCATCCAAGACCATCTTCCGGTCTTCCTCGAAGGCGCTAGCAGTCAAGGCGAAAATCACCGTAGCTTGACCCCGCAGAGTGCTTTTAATCTGTTGAGTGGCTTCATAGCCATTGATCACCGGCATTCGCATATCCATGCAGATCAGGTGCGGCTCCCAGCTCTCCCACACGGCAATCGCCTCTCGCCCATTTTCGGCTTCTCGCACGGAAAAGCCTATTGACGTTAGCAATTTTACCAGCAAAAGGCGGCTCTCCGAGCGGTCGTCAACCACCAAAATGCGATATGAGGGCTGGTTGGGCGCTAGGCCAATTACCTTGCCCTGTAGCTGGGTCTGCTGCATTTCAATTGCGTCTCCCAGGCTTACCTGGATATCAAATGCAAATAGGGTTCCCTGACCTGGGACACTGCTGACCCTAATATCCCCTCCCATCAGCTCCACGAATTTTTTGCTGATCGGCAAACCCAGTCCGGTTCCTTGCTGGGATTTGCGACCTGTTTCTGTTTGCCCAAAGGCTTCAAACAACTTGTCCATCTCAGTCGGGGCAATGCCCGGGCCGGTGTCCTCTATTTCAAATAGCAAACGGTTTGTAGTAAGGACTTTAGTCCTTTCCCCGTCTGGACTGAAGTCCTGACTACCAACGCTTCGGTTTGTAGTAAGGACTTTAGTCCTTTCCCCGTCTGGACTGAAGTCCTCACTACCAACGCTTCTCACCCGCAGCGTCACACTGCCTTTTTCCGTAAATTTGATGGCGTTACCCAGGATGTTAATCAACACTTGGCGCAATTTCCCCTCGTCGGTTTTGACAAATTGGGGCACCTCTGGAGCGCAGTCGAAAATTAGCTGCAATCCCGTTGACTCAGCTTTCAATCGCAACATGTCCTGCAGGTCGTCCTGCAGGCGAATTAAATTAAAGCTGCTTTCATTTAACGCTGTCCTGCCGGCCTCGATTTTGGACATTTCCAAAATGTCGTTGATCAGTGACAGCAGGTGAGAGCCGGCGCGATTGATAATTCCCAGGTATTGCTGGTGTTCGGCTTTCAGGTATGAATCGCGAGCCATCACTTGAGCGAAGCCGAGAATAGCATTGAGTGGCGTTCGCAGTTCGTGGCTCATGGAAGCCAAAAACTCGCTCTTGGCGCGGTTTGCTGCATCGGCTGCCACTACAGCTTTTTGCAGCGCTTCCGACTGCCGCTTTGTCCGCTCGAGCAATTCGGCTTGCTGCAAAGCGACTCCCAACTGACTGCCAATTTGAATGGCGACTTTAATTTCAGCTTCCTTCCAGTGGCGGGAGCCAGAATTTTGATAGCTCGCCAGCAATCCCCAAAGTTGACTGCCACAGAAGATAGGAACCGTGAGGTAGGCTCTGGCTTGGAACTGTTCCAGCAAATTAATGTAACAGTCGTTAAACCCAGCGCTGTAGATATCTGAGACAGCGAGGTGCGATGCCCCCCGGCTGTAGGCACCGCCTCGGGTTTCTTGCAAGTAAGTGTCCTCGACTGTCAAGGCATCTGCGCTGTCGAACGCTCTGACAGCGCAGCGATCGTTTTCTGTGGTATTTGCTGTCAGCTGCGGGTTGCTGGTTTGTTCCTTGAGCAGGGAAATCCACTGACTGCCGGCGGATTCAGCAACCATCTTGCCACTCCAGTCAGCATGGAAACGATACACCAGAACGCGGTCGCAGTTGAGCACTTGCCGCAATTCCTGCGTAGTCGCCCTGAATATCGTTTCAATATCCAGCGTTTGGCGTATCCTTTGAATCACTTGAGCCAAAGCTCGCTCCCGAAAAGCGCTCTCCCGCAGCGCCTTTTCTGCCAGCTTGCGCTCAGTAATATTTACCACATACCCCACCAGATCGATGGGGTTGCCGGCAGAGTCCCTCACCAACCTCAACTGATTGTACACCCAGCGATAAGTCCCGTCTTTGTGCAAAATGCGGTATTCGTGGGAGTGATGACCGGCCTCAAATATTTTTGCCAGTCCCGCAAAGATGCGCTCCCGATCTTCCGGGTGGATGAGGCTTGGCCATAAAGAAGCATCCTCTAGAAATTCTCGCGCTTCGTAGCCCAGAATTGTCTTGGCGTTCTCACTGAGAAATGTCATCTTATAGTCTCCCCCGGGCTGGTTGCTAAAAATAACCCCTGGACTAGAAGTGAGCAGGTATTGCAGGCGTTCTGTTACTGAGCGCAGTTCCGACTCCGCTCGTTTGCGATCTGTAATTTCCACCACAACTGCGCCCACGCCTGAGGGGCGATTGCTCTCTCCTGGAATCGGAAAGCAAGACACTACCCAGTGGCGGTCAATACCGGGCTGCCCGGGCACTTTTCCCGACACTTCTTGGTTGATAACCGGTTTGCCGGTGGCCAGCACCTGCTGGCAGAGGGGTTCGAGCGTGGGGGCGAGTTGGGGCACGACTTCCCGGAGGTTTTTGCCGAGATACTCGCCCACCGGCAATCCATCAATCTCTGCCAGCACTTCGTTGATTTGCGTGACGCGCAGCCGGTCGTCCAGGATGGCCTTTGCCACCGGTGAGCAGCTGAAAAAGGCATTCAGTCTGGCTTCCCGCAAGGCGAGCTCTCGTTCTAGCACTTTGCGCTCAGTGATGTCTGTCGCCGTGCCCAAAACCTGCTTCAGCTTCCCGTCTGGAGTTCTGGCGAACGGGGTTTCCCGGACGAAGAACGTCCGCCATTCTCCTTGGGCGTCATGGAGTCGGTACTCGTGTTCAAAAATTTCCCCATCTGGAATTGCGGAGAGTTGCTGGAGATTGTTTGGAATTTTTGCGAAGTCGTCTGGGTGCATAATAGCTGGGAGCAGCGCCAGACCCATGTCTTGAATCTGTTCTGGCGTGTAGCCCAGAATATCGGCTGCAGAGCGATTGACATACACATTGACATCCTCAATTATATCGTAGATGTACAAAAGATTTGCAGATGCCTGGGCTATCCGCTCAATAAAATGCTTGCTCTCCCGCAGCGCCTCTTCTGAGAGCTTTCTCTCGGTGATGTCGCGGACAATATAAACTCTCTCGCCCTCTGACAGCAGCGTCACCGCGATTTCGTGAGAGAATTCTGTCCCGTCGCGCCGGCAGCCGGCAGCGTCAATGCGGCAGTGCCCCTGTTGCAAAAAGTTGGACAAGCTTTCGCTGTCAACCCCTTGCAGTTCGGCTTCGCTGTACAGCGCTTGCCAGTTTTTGCCCAACAGTTCTTCGGCGCTGTCGCAGCCAAAAATTTTGACGAGAGCCTGGTTTATATAAATATACTCTCCGCTCAAGTTCAGAATCGCAATCCCATCAGTAGCGGCTGCCATCGCGGCGGCTTGCTGCTGCAACTTTTTCTCGGCTTGCTTGCGCTCTGTTATGTTGCTAAAAGTGCAAACCACGCGCTCGACGCTGCCCGAAACCGCAAACTGCGGGTCAGCATTCAGCAGCAACCAAAGGGTGTCTTTTTCTGTGGGGCGAGATACGCCGGCAACCAGGTTGCGCACC
>CAZJNL010000479.1:0-4796 GCA_964546515.1 uncultured Oscillatoria sp. | reverse complement strand
GATAGAATTGGTTCGCCAGCTAATGGAAGCGCAAGTCATTCGGCGAATGGAACAGCAACTTCTCAGCGAGTCAGATTTAGACAAAGCGGCAGAAAGTTTGAAAAAGTTGGAAGAAGAAGAGCTGCGCTTGTGCGAGATATTTGAAATAGACCCAGAAGATTTGAATGTGGATCTGGGAGAATTGGGCACCCTTTTACCGCCGGCGGGAACTTACTATCCTGGGGAAGCCAGCCAGAATCCTTCTGTATTGGAACTGGTAGATAGACTTATAAATATCGGACTTGTGGTGCATGGCGATGTCGATCTAGGGTTAGCTAATATTAATTTGATTCACGCGAAGCTGCGATTGGTTGTCACCTCAAAGCCGCTCTAAATGTTGTAGGAGGATAATTTTATGAGTTTAGGTTTTTATCTTTACGGGATTTTACCGGCACCTCTTTCGGAAGAAGTGGCGCTCGAAGGACTAGACCGGCAACCCGTTCGCTGCCATACTGTTGACGGTTTAAACTTTTTGTACTCGGAAGCCAAACAAGAAAAATACCTGACTTCCAGGCGCAATTTATTCAGCCACGAGAAAGTGTTGGAACAGGCAATGGATAAGGGGTTCCGCACCCTGCTCCCTCTCCGCTTTGGATTGGTAGTGAAAACCTGGGAAACGGTTACCGACCAATTGACTCTTCCCTATAAAGAGAAACTGGAAGAGTTATTTCAAAAATTGGAGGGACATCGAGAAGTTAGCGTCAAGGTGCTTTGGAATAACCAGTCGGAGATCCAGGCATTGCTGGAGTCAAATGCCAGCTTGAAAGAAAAGCGCGATTCCAAGTCAGGTATAGCTTTGAGTATGGAGGAAGTCATCGAAATTGGCCAACTTATTGAAAGTGGGTTGCAACTTCGCAAGGAAGCGGTAATTGATGTTTTCCGAGAACACTTGAATCCTTTGGCAGCCGAAGTGGTGGAAAATGATACAATGACGGCAGATATGATTTACAATGCGGCTTATTTGATTCCTTGGGAAAGTGAATCTAAGTTTAGCGACACAGTAGAAGCTATCGACCAAAAGTTTGGCGATCGCTTGCGCATTCGCTATAATAACTTTACCGCTCCTTACACATTCGCTCAGCTTTCTTAAGGGGAGTCAAGGGTATGCTTCTGAATCTATTAACCTTTCCGGTATCGGGACCGCTAGAGGGAATCATCTGGATAGGAGAGCAACTTCTAGAACGCGCTAGTGCTGAATGGGACGACCAAGAAAATTTGCAAAAGCAGTTATTAGCTTTGCAGTTGGCGTTTGATATAGGGGATCTTTCAGAAGAGGAGTTTGAAATTCAGGAAGAGGAACTTCTACTGAGAATTCAAGCGCTGGAAGAAGAAGCGGAAGAATCTGAGTGAAAGAGTCAGGAGCCAGAAGTCAGAAGTCGCCGCCCTTCCAAGGGGAGATCAACTTATTTGAACTGTCAAGCCCTGTGAGGGGGCTTTCACAGAAAATTTTAAATTCTGAATTCTGTCTCCTGAATTTCTTTGCGTCACTTTCCCTTAAGGATTAAAATTCAAAGTAGAAAGTATCGACTTTACTTGACTTCTCCTCACTCTTAGGATCGGGGGATCTTTTTTGAGAGTCGGGAGTCTTGGGAGTCTTGGGAGCGGTGGCACTTTTTTGGGCGGCGCGCTCCCGGGGAGCGGGCGCACTTGGAGGAGAGCTGGAAGCCGAACTGTAACTTGACTGACGGAAGGTCTTAATTGTTTGTTCTGTCTCCTCTATCTGGCTGTCGAGACCGCTCAGTTGCTGTTTCAAGAGTTGGATGCGCTGTTCCATAGAGTCTAGTTCCTGCAGGATGCGCTGCCGTTTCGTTACCATTTTGTAAAGCTCTAACTGTTCAGCCGCCTCACTTTCCTCGCGAGGAATTGTGCAAAGCTTAGGTGGGATTGGGCCACGGGGGCGACGAATTCTTTTCATAGCGACTTGCTGAATGACCAGTAAATAATATTATAGCGGGCGACCGGCGCAATGCAAATACATGTCTGAGCCTCTAAGTAGGTAAACATAAATAAACCGAAAGTTCGCAGCAGGTTCCGCACGCCCCTAAAGCCCGCGCGCTCAGGGACTAAAGCCCTTACCGCAGACTGACGCACGGATTTTAAGTTTAATTTTGCTCACCTACTTTCCAATTCTGCTGCAAATCTCTGCGACTGTGGCGGTGTCGTGCCGGTTGCAGTTGAGCGGCTGGGGAAAAGCGCCCTAATAGCGCCCCTGTTTCTGGAGCGCTATGCCCAGATGCTGCAGCGTCCAATCTTCAGGGTAGTCAGGGTGGCATTCCAAAGCTTTGTCGTAGCTGGCGACAGCCTCAGAGTAGCGACCTAACTTATACAGCGCAATCCCCCGATTGTTCCAAGCTCTGGAGTAATCAGACATGCGTGCCAGGGCTTGGTCGTAGCTGGCCAGGGCTGACTCGTAGCGGCCCAGCTCGTCGAGAGCCGCGCCCCGGTTGTTCCAGGCTTCTGGATAGTTCGGCTGCCACTTCAGGGCCCGGTCGTAACTGGCCACAGCTTCCTCGTAACGGCACAAGTGCCCCAAGGCGATGCCGCGATTGAACCAGGCTTCTGCGCTGTCGGGAGCAATGGCCAGAAATTGATCCCAGCTGGCGACGGACTCTTCATGCCGGCCTAAATCATCGAGGGCGATGGCGCGGTAGAGCAAGGCTTCTCTGTCTAAAGGCTGCAATTGCAAAACTGTCTCGAAGCTTTCTAGCGCCTCAGAATAGCGGCCCAAATTCCCCAAGGCCAAGCCTCGCAGGTTCCAGGCTTCCGCCCAGTCGGGGTCAATTTCCAGGGCGCGATCGTAGCTGGCGACGGCTTCGGAGTGCCGGCCTAAATCTTCCAGCACTTGGGCTCGGCTGTACCAGGCTTTACCGGCACTGCCCTTGATTTCCAAGGCGCGGTCGAAGCTGGCGAGGGCGTCCGAGTACCGCTGCAGCTGGTGCAGGGCTACCCCGCGCCGGTACCAGACCCAGTAGTCTCCCGGGCGGGCGTCTGCGGCTTTGTCGAAGCCGATCAGGGCTTCTTGTGGCTGGCGCAAGTCATCTAGCGCCACACACCCCCGCTGATACCAGGCCCAGTAGTCGTCTGGCCTTACTTCCAGGGCTTTATTGTAGTTGGCTACAGCCTCGGAGTAGCGACCGGCGTGCCGGTGCGCCTCGCCCCGCTCGTACCAGGCCCAGTAGTCTTTCGGTCGCCCTTCCAGGGCTTTGTCGAAGCTGGCGATAGCTTGCGAGTGCCGGCCTAACTCATCCAAGGCGATGCCGAGCTGATACCAGCTCCAGTAGTCGTCCGGTTGCAGTTCCAGAGCTCGCTCGTAGCAGGCCACCGCTTCTTCGTAGCGACCTTCTGCCCGCAAGTCATTCCCCTGCCGGTACAAATCCCTGTAGCTCTCAGGCCAGCTCTCCAACATTCTCTCTTCCATCACGATACCCTCATCAATACGCCCTCAATTCAATTCTGAACTTGATTGTCTCGCCAAAGGTCATCAAAAGCCTGCAACTTCTCAATCCTTCATTTATTTTTAAGGAATTTATCGAGCGCTCGTTGAAGAGACGATTGTAAAAAAATAATTATATTTTTCCAGCGCCAGCGCTGACCGGCAGCCGGCGTTCCCAGCGTGCGCCTCGCCCGTCGGTGGTTCAACTTCCTTAATTCTAGTTTGGAGACAGGAATCCTCGTGCCGGCGCTATCCCTCTTGCCTCTCGAACCCTCAGGACTGCCCCAATTCGGACGCTACCTCTCTTGTCAAGACGCGATTTATCGCCTCTACCTCTCTTGTAGAGACGCGATTTATCGCCTCTCTCTCTTGTCAAGACGCGATTTATCGCCTCTACCTTTCTTGTAGAGACGCAATTTATCGCGTCTGGCTCCGGGTAAGCCAGTATTTTTCCCCTTTATTTCGGTAGATTTGCCAAATCGGGACGCACTCAAGCGAGACTCTATCGCTCAAATCCTGACTGCCGGCAATTGTCCTATCCCTTGCTTTCCCCAATCAAAGCCTGAAACCGCTTATTTTTCCGCAGACAATCCAAATCTGGATCGGTTTTAGCCCCCGGCAGATATTTGGCGGGATTCTTCTGAATCGCCTCCTGCAAATGGTTCACAGCCAGAGCCACCTTTTCCTGCATCGCATAGCAGTACCCCTTATTATAAATAGCATTCACATGGTTGGGGTTAATCGCCAGCGCTTTCTCGAAATTCTCCATTGCTTCTTCAACTTCACCAGCGCCTAACCCCGATTGTCCCAAGCTTCATAATTATTGGGGTCGCACTCCACCGCCTTATCATAGCAGGGAATCGCTTCCTTGACGCGACCGGCTCGCCGCAGCACCAGCCCCCGTTTATTCCAAGCGTGAGTTTCTTTCGGATTGATTTCTATAGCTCTGTCATAGCTAGCAAGCGCCTCTTTCTCCTTCCCCATATCGGACAGCACCGTACCCCGGTTAATCCAATACGCCACCCGATCTGGCTTAATCTCTATCGCCTTGTCATAGCTGGCGAGCGCTTCTTCATATTGCCCCCATATTATCAAAGCGCACCCCCTATTGTACCACACTTCCGGGTCATTGCGCTCCTTTTATAGCGCCCTGTCATAGCTGTAAATCGCCCGCTTGTGCTTGCCCAAATTCCCGATCGCATTTCCCAGGTGGCTCCAGTATTTATAATCCTCTGGGTTAATTTTCAAAGCTCTGTCATAGCAGGATATCGCCTCTCCATTGCGCCCCAAAATTGCCAGACAGTTGCCTTTGCAGCTGAGCGCC
>CAZJNL010000478.1:0-4802 GCA_964546515.1 uncultured Oscillatoria sp. | reverse complement strand
TTTGCCGGTTCAATTCCCCCCTCCCCTCCGCCTCCAACTCAACCAACACCCCATCCAACACCGGCACCAATTCCTCAGACAGCCTCTCCTCAACCGCCCGTTGCCGAATCGCCCGCACATCCGCCAAACCCATCCCATACGCCGACAGCACACCAGCAAAAGGATGGATAAACACCTGTTTCATCCCCAGCGCATCCGCAATCGAACAAGCGTGCTGCCCTCCCGCACCACCAAAGCAGCACAGCGTATATTCCGACACATCGTATCCCCGCTGCAGAGAGATTTTCTTAATCGCACTCGCCATTTTTTCCACAGCAATTGCCAGAAACCCAGACGCCACTTCCTCCGGCGTTCTTCCATCCCCAATTTCCGCCGCCAGTGCGGAGAACTTTTGCCGCACCACCTCAACATCCACCGGCAAATCCCCATTTCCCCCAAACACCTTCGGGAAAAAAGCCGGTTGAATCTTGCCCAGCATAACATTGCAATCCGTCACCGTCAGAGGGCCGCCTTTGCGATAGCAAGCTGGGCCAGGATTGGCCCCCGCAGATTCTGGACCGACACGATAGCGGGAGCCATCAAATTGCAGAATCGAACCCCCACCGGCAGCTACCGTGTGAATCGCCATCACCGGCGTTCGCAGGCGCACACCGGCAATTTCCGTCTCAAATTCCCGCTCGTATTCCCCGTTATAGTGAGCGACATCGGTGGAAGTCCCGCCCATGTCAAAGCTGATGATTTTCTCTAACCCCGCCAGGCGAGAAGTCTCCACCGCACCGACAATCCCGCCCGCCGGTCCCGACAAAATACTGTCTTTTCCCTGGAACTGCTGGGCATCCACCAACCCGCCATTAGATTGCATAAACATCAGGCGCGGGTTGGGGGCGGGCGGAGATGCCAGAAACCCGGTTTCTCCCAGAAACCCGGTTTCTTTGGTTTCTTTGTCTTGCGCCTGCAGCTCACCTGCAACCCGCTCCACATATCGGCGCAAAATCGGCGACAAATAGGCGTCAACCACAGTGGTATCCCCCCGACTCACCAGTTTCATCAGGGGGCTGACTTCGTGAGAAACTGATACTTGACTAAAACCTATTTCTTGTGCTATAATTTTTAGCCGCTTTTCGTGGTCGGGGTAGCGATAGCCGTGCATCAATACAATGGCGCAGGAGCGGATACCGGCATTGTAAGCTTCTTGCAGAGAGGCGACTGCGCTTGTCTCGTCGAGAGGGATTAACTCCTCGCCGCGAGCGGTGTAGCGTTCTTCTACCTCAATAACGCGCTCGTAGAGCATTTCTGGAAGCACAATCTGGCGGGCGAAAATATCTGGCCGGTTTTGATAGCCAATGCGCAAAGCGTCGCGGAAACCTTTAGTGATTGCCAGCACAGTGCGGTCGCCTTTGCGTTCCAGCAGGGCATTCGTGGCCACAGTTGTGCCCATTTTTACCACTTCAATTTGTTCTGCCGGCACCGGCACCCCAGGGGGAATCCCCAGAATGTCGCGAATCCCCTGCACCGGCGCGTCAGTGTAGCGTTCGGGATTTTCCGAGAGCAGCTTGTGAATCACCAACTGGCCATCGGGGCGTCGGGCCACGATATCGGTAAATGTCCCGCCCCGGTCGATCCAGAATTGCCAGCGGCTGTCTGCAGCAGAAACAGCAGTCATTGTGCTATCCTCACTCTCAAGTCTAGGTTTTCTCCGGATTTTGATACCCCGGTGTAATATCTTACCGCACTTTAAGGACTGATATAGCGTTGCGGCGCGTAAGCGCTACGCAGTCCCTACGGATATACCTCGTAGGACAGGCGTCTCGCCTGTCCCCATGTCCTAAACTTACTGTTCATTGCTATATCAGCTTGCCTTGGCCCATCAAGTGTCTCTTAGGATAACCAAAGTTTAATGTGTTTTTAATACCGCAGCCTAATTCGCCTGGTTATAATGGGAACCATTGGAAGTCAGGAAGAAAAAAAGATTCTGACAGCTTGGGGAAACCGGCTTTACAAGTCAAGCACCACAGCGCTGTTTTGCGGTCAGCAGGAGTCAGGGCTAAAATTTTCGTGGCTGCCTGAAAAGTGTGAAACAAAAATTGAGGAATATAGTATGGCGATGACAGCCGATATTTTGGAGCGCAAAAAAACTCATTTTGTCTTGTGGCGTCCCGGAACGACGAAACTTGCCCCCACACTGTACATAGGTAACTTTGAAAAAGGCAGCGCCAGCCTATTTGAGAACTTTAAGGAAATTCCGCTGCAACAGTCGGAGGAATTTCCAGAAATTTGGGAATTGGAAGCAAAAAACTGCTCTCTGACAGAAGGGCAGGTTTACTTTTACTGGTTTAAGGTTGGCAACACCGACGCTTATGACGCTGCCAGCCCCAGCAAAATTCTCCACTGCACAGATCCGATGGCTTGGACAGTTGACCGGCGTTTTCCCGCGTCGGTGCCATCCGAACCGGGTGGAATTGCCAGCTACGATCCGGCAAGCGTGGTGCTGTATAAAAATGGCGAACTGACTCCCTGCGATGCGAATGGGCAAACTGTCGATTGGGAAGGGGAAAAATACAATCCCCCAACAACGCTAGCACCGAACAATCGGCTGGTCATTTACGAGTTGCCCACGCGCTGGGCGCGGATTGACGACACAGGGCCGATCGTTGAAGGAGACGGCACATTTCGCGACGTAATATCGCTGTTGGTGGAAGAGAAGACCTCTCCTAATTTTCCCACAGTCGAGGCCCTGAACAACCGCGCTCATCTCATAGAACTAGGAGTCAACGCCCTAGAACTTTTGCCCCCAGCAGACAGCGATGACGTTTTCACATGGGGCTATGGCACGGCGAATTATTTTGCGGCGGATTTCGACCTCGGTCACCCGGATGTTGAGCCACCTGACGCCCCATCCACAGCTTCCACCGATCTAGCCAACCTAATTAAAGTCTGCCACCAGAATGGCTTGCGCTTTTTTGTGGATGCCGTGATGGCTTTTTCCCGCAGCAATCCTTACCACAACATTAATTTTCTAGATTTTTACGTCAAATGGAACAGTGGGGACCCAGAACAAGCTGGGCGGGATGCCTTTGGTGGGGATTTGTTTAAGTACAACTCTTGGGTGGAGGGCTACAACCCAATTACTGGGCAAAAGTCATGGCTGGTTCCCGCCCGCGAATACATGAAAGCCTACCTCGCCCACTGGATGGAATACTATCGTGTTGATAGCTGGCGGCTCGATAGTGTCAACAATGTCAGCAATTATGACTTCTTGCAGGAGTTCAAGGATCTAGCGCGAAAGCTTTGGGCGGAAAGGGGCGGAAGTGGCGACCGCTTTTTAGTAGTTGGGGAAGAACTGAGTGTGCCTTTGGCGCTGCTCGAGCAAAATCGCTTGGATGGACTGTGGAACGAAAAATTCAAGCAGATTGTCCGGGAGGTGATTTTAGGCAAGAATTGGTCAGGAGAGCCTAGTTTCGAGTGGAGCGTCCGCAAACTGATTGACTGTCGAAACTTAGGGTTTCAAGACGGACACCAAGCTGTCAACTACCTGACGTCCCACGATGTTGGCGGTTTCGGCAACGAACGCTTGTACAACTACCTGAAAAACAATGGAATTGTCGAAACCGAAAATCGCATTAAACTGGCGTTTACCTGCTTGCTGACTGCTGTTGGGATTCCGATGATTCTGGCGGGGGATGAATTTGCCGACCAGCATGACTTGCCAATCACAGACGAGAAAAAACAAATTGACCCCGTTAACTACAGCCGCATGGCAGAAGATTGGCGGCACCGTATTTTCGACTATGTTGCCCGACTGGTAAAATTACGGACAGCTTCTAATGCCCTGGCAGTGAACGACACCCAGTTTATTGACACTGACTTCAATGAAGGCAAACGGGTGCTTGTCTGGCAGCGTGGCAATAAAGCTGACGAACTGGTGGTGGTAGTTGCGAATTTCTCCGATTACGGCACTCCCCCAGGTTCGGATTATGAAGTGCGGAATTGGCCCGCAACCCCTGCCGGCAAACAGTGGAAGGAAATCACGCAAGATCGGATGGTTTCCAGTGAGTGGGTTGGCAGAGAAGGCATCTTCCCCTGGGAAGCTAAAGTGTATGCGCTGGTTTAATTGTTAGTTGTTAGTGGGAACCGGGATAGGTTCCTGGCAGCGTGCGCGTATGTCCTGAAAGGACATGCGCACGCCAGCTCAAACACCAGAGCTGAGAAACCCGATTTCATAAAGAAGTTGCCATCTCCAGGTTAAAATGGATTGTCTGGATAGTCATCCGGATAGTGGGATTCCCAGTCGGGGCAACTCTCACCTTCCCAACCGTAGGGGTGCATGCCGCAGACAAGCAAATTCCCCCCATAGACATAGCCGTGGTAGTGCCGGCAGCCCATACAGACAGGATTTTTGTCCAGTTGTGGCTCCACATAGCTGACGAACTGTTCCGGCGGGGAAGCCGTTTCAAATTGTTCGATTTCTAGATAAACATCAATCACCGGCTCGACGAGCTGATTGAAAAACTGGTCAAGCTCTGTTACTAGGGTGATTTGCACTTGTTCTGTGATTTCCTCAGAGAACTCGAAGAGCGAGTCTACCACTTCGATAACCTCTTCAGTCACTTCTTGGAAAAACTTATCTACCTCGCGACTTACCTCGCGAGTTGCTGTCTCCAGCATCTCAAAGAAACTTTTTTGCCACTCTTCCATTGGGATCTGACGGTTGCTCAAGAAAGACTGCGAGAAGGTGCGGTAGCACCCACCTGAGTGGGTTCCCCAGCACCTCTATATCCATTCTGAGCCCTGACTGGGCTTAG
>CAZJNL010000477.1:0-4807 GCA_964546515.1 uncultured Oscillatoria sp. | reverse complement strand
GTAGACCTTGAATGTATTCGAGGGCTCTTAAGCTAAAGTTATCATAACAGCAATAAAGTTACATTAAAATTTATTATATAAAAATTCAGCCCAGCTTATACATCTCGTCGGCGTAGTCCAGGCGTCCCGCCTGTCCCCCCCAGGGCGCAGTCCAGGTGTCCCGCCTGTCCCCCCCCAGGGGCGTGCTTTGCCACCGGCAACCATCTATCTTAGCTGTTCCACAGTTAATTTGCTTACAGTCGCAGAACCAAAGGCCAGAAGCTCTCAGCGCAAAGGCCAGAAGCTCCCAGCGCCAAGGCCGGCGCTCACCTGCAGAGCATGGTTCCGTAGGGGCGTGATATCATCTCAGGTTGATTAACCGCACAAATATTACAACACCCCCCTCCCAGCCCACAAGGGGAGAGGGGGAGTAAGAAAAAGACTGGATTTTTCTCCCCTCTGCCATTTCGGCAGAGTGGATGGGGGTGAGGGTCTTTTTTTAGGTCAGTGCAGCGGACATGATATGAGCGCGAAACGCGCCAGCGGAACGAGGGAACAGGGATGGCAATAGAGGTGAATAGTGCAAATTAAATGCGTAACATATCACTTTAAACCAGAAAACCGGCGGCGCACTCTGTCGGGTAGGCGACAAATTTCCCTGAGCAGGAAGGCGATAGCGACGAACACCACTCCTATGCCGATACTGAGCACAAACGCCGGTGACTGCGAGAAAGAGATGTCCTTATAGGTGTTTGGCGGTTTGGTGGAAATCACGCTGGCGGTGACGCCGCTGGCGGCTAGTCCAAGACCGGCAACCCCAACCATGAAGGTTAAATTACCCTCGCTGCGGGTTTGCTCTATCTGTACGATCCCCTCGATATTCCTGATCGGGTTCTCCAGCAGCTTTAAACCGGCACTGAGGTTGGCGCAGTCTGAGTCTATCTGTTCCAGATATTTCTCTGGCGCGAAGACACTCTCCCCCACCTTTATTATAAACTCGACCCGCCCGCTTTTGTCAAGGGGGTTTCTAAAGTTTTTTTGCCGTTTCTGGAAGTTGGCAAAGTTGACCTTGATGGTGCGCAGTTGGGACTCTAATTTGATTAGCGCCTCGGTATAATCGGAGTGGTTTTTCAGCGCCTTGGTTAGGTCGTCTTGCAATTGGTTGAGGCTGGCTCTCTGTCCCGCAAACAGTTGGGCAATCTGGCTGTTAAACTCTCGCGCGGCGCGATATTTCTCTTTGAGATCGGCTTTCAAGCACCGGCTTTGCCAGGACGCCCAAATTACCTTGTGCCGGTAGCAAAACAGGCGCATGCAGTCAAAGGAGATTTTTGCCATATTGCGCCGAATTTCCCCGATGTCCTCACCGGCTGGAAACAGGAACATCAGAACGTGCTGGTTTTCTTGGCTGAAATCCTCCCACTTGGCACTCCAGTCTGAAGGAAAGCGCCACAATTCAAAGACGCGGGCACCCATAAAGTCGCCCTCGCCTTGGAAATCTCTCTCCCAAGACTCCCCTACTAATTGAGTGTAGCACGCTTTGGCGGTTTCTCCCACATCTTGATTTTCTGAGGCGAGTTGCGCCCAAAACAGCCAAGTTTGTCCCAGGGTTCCTCGCTTGCCGGTTTGCAGTTCTTTTTCCTCTTGCGTGCCGTTGATGCGAGAGACTATAATTTGTTTGAGGTTGGCGACTGTTCCATCAACCGGCTGCTTTGCCAAGTTGGGTGTTTTTTTATCGGGCTCTGCGTATTTGCCAGAACAGTCGGCTTGCAGGGCGTAGGTGTCTCCTAGCTGGACGGGAAAAAAATGGCCATCGTAGGGAGGTTCAAACTCCTCAATCTTTTGAGAGTCAAGCAAGACGACATAATCTGCTTCCGCTTTCTCAGCTTCGGCTAATTTTTCCAGCCTGCTGTCATCTATCTGGGGGTATATTTTCCCCCTGAATCCCTTGCGGTTGTCCTTTATTATAGCAGAACTTTGCCCTAAGCCTTCTCGCAAGTCATAGAGAAATAAATCCAGGGTTGGGTAAATCAGCTCGGTTCATACGAAAGGATACCCAAATGCGGCAACAATTTGCTGGACGGCTTTCCAGGTATCCAGATCGCTGTGCTTTTGTCAGTTTGCTTGTCTTTGCCTTCATCCCTCCTGTCAATCACCTCAACCAGATTTTGGATTTCGGCTTTTAGCCTCTCCTCTACTTCATCAATTTCGGCTGGTAAACCTTTCTTGAGATCAGCGGTTGCACCGTGCAAAGAATCGCTAATCTCTAGGTACAAATCCCCCAGATAAGTATCGCCGAGGTTATCCAGCTTGCCCAGATTCGAGGGCATGTCGTGACTGATTGCCTTCAGCTGGGTTAGCAACTCAGCTGGGAGGGGCTTTTTCTGCAGGGCGAGGGCAATAAAAAAGGCTTTGAGGGGAATTCTCTGTGTGGCATTCATCGAAATGTACCTGCAATCGTGAAAGCAGCCCAGAAGTAGGGATGCTCAAAAAGTTTGCCGTCTTGTTCTTCCTTGGCTAATGTCGTCAGCGCACTTTCGAGGGTGGGGCGAACCGTGTCCTCATCTTTGGGAAGTTTTGCCAGAACCGGCTTGTACAGCCGCCTGAGTTTTTTGGGCGTCAGCTGCTTTAACCATTTTACTGCATTTGCGCGGGCGACTGCTGGGGATTTGCCTTTTTTCAGCTGCCGGTAGAACTGGATCGTCATTAGGGCGCTGGCGTCGGATTGCACTACCCAGAGGGTGGTGAGGGCACCGGCTGCACCGGCACGCAGAAAGCCACTCACCAATCCCACATATTCGGCGGTGATGGTTTGGTTGCGGGTGAGGGCGGTTTCGCAAGCGGAAAGGCTGACGAGATCGTAGCCATCCAGGTTAATAGACAGTATATCCTTAACGGTGAGTTTGTCGTCGCCGGTGAGGGCTAAATAAGAAAAGGCGGGATTGCTGATTTCGGCTACGCCATGTCCGGTAAAGTGAAAGATGCGGTGAGGCTGTCTGAGGCAATCTTTGAGGGTTGTGCTTGTGACTTGTTTTCCAGAAATGCGGGTGGCGGGAAACATCTGGGCGATGGCGGCGGATTCCACATCGGCGAGGGGCAAATCAGGAAACCCTTTACTGTCGGGAGTTTCCACACTCAGAAGAGACGAAATAGATGGCGGGAGCGGAGCGCTCTCTTGTAGAGACGCGACATGTCGCGTCTCTACAGAATGCTGCAACATTAGCCCAATTTGAGCGCTGGGGAGGCGGGTGAGGGTGAACTCATCTGGGAAGAGGTATTCCAGAGGTAAGGGGTGCAAGTCGCGGTGGGGGATGAGAATCAGTTGAGGGATGCCGGCGACTTGTTCTAAAATTGCCGGCATGTCGAGGATTTCCCCCAGACGCTGCAGTCTTTCTTCCATTCCCGCGTACCAAGGATGGCTTTTCTTGTCGCTTTCCCCCGCTGCGCCTTTCTCCTTGGGATTGCGATAGTCCTGATATTGCTCATTCCACTCTTTCACCCAGGCTTCAAATTCCTCAAGGCGAGTCTGGAAAAAAACCTCACCCCCCTCCATCTCCGCGTGCGGGGAGGGGGAGTCAGAGGGAGGAGAAGCTGTTTCAATACGGCTGTTGGGGGTGGCTCCCAGCACAATCGGTTGTGGGGCGCTGTGTTTGATAATAAAGGTGTGGAGTGCAACTGGGCTTTGGTGCCAGTAAATGGCTACAGTGGAGGGATTCAGGAGTTGCTGGATGTCATCCCAGCTGGCGGTGGGGATATCATCGCTCCAGGCATAGAGCAGCCAAGTCAAACAGGCATTTTTGCCTTCTTCTGCCAATTCCCAAGCTCGCACCGGCTCCCCATTTCGCACGCACTCGTCAACCTTCAACTGCTGAAAGCCTGCTTCTTTGAGCGCCAGCTGCTTTTTCTTCCAGTCAGGGCGTTTTGGCTCGGCTAGCAACCGCCGCAACAAATCTTTGGCTTGCCGGTGCAATTCATCGGCTTGCTCCCCTTCCCCCAACCACCGCAATACCCGCATCAGACGCTCCACCACCTCTAGATGCTCTTCGGGGAAAGCGGTTTCGGTGAGGGTTTTCAGTGCGGTTTCGTAGCTGTTGCGGGCTTTGTTCCAGTAGTGCCGGCGTTTAGCATCCCCAATCCCTCGGAAATAGTGCGCGTCGCCGGTATGCCGGTGCAATCTTCCCCAGCCTTCCGGGTGGGTGTCTCGGTGGCAATGTTTCAACCCTTCTTCAAAGCTCGCCAATGCCCCCTGATAGCCGCGCCGGTTTAATTCGGGATTTTCCTTGGCTAGGGGAGAGGTTGTTAGCAGGGGATTTTGCCGCCCCTGCAGGGGAGAAATAGATTGTCCTGCTGCAATGCCTCGCATCGCCCAAGTTTGCCACAAGTCCCGTTTAATAGTAAGAGCAGCGTCATAAGAAGCGATTGCCGGCTCTAACTGTCCTAACTCAGCCTGCGCTACGCCCCGGTTGTTCAAAGCTTCGTGGGAGTCTGGTTTAATATCGAGGGCTTGGTTATAAGAATCGATTGCCGACTTTAACTGTCCTAACTCACGCTGCGCATTGCCCCGGTTGTTCAAAGCTTCGTGGGAGTCTGGTTTAATAACGAGGGCTTGGTTATAAGAAGCGATTGCCGACTTTAACTGTCCTAACTCACCCTGCGCATAGCCCCGGTTGCACAAAGCTTCGTGTAAGTCTGGTTTAATAACGAGGGCTTGGTTATAAGAAGCGATTGCCGACTCGAACTGTCCTAACTTAGTCTGCGCTACGCCCCGGTTGAACAAAGCTTAGGGGTAGTCTGGTTTAATAGCGAGGGCTTGGTTATAAGAAGCGATTGC
>CAZJNL010000476.1:0-4808 GCA_964546515.1 uncultured Oscillatoria sp. | reverse complement strand
GGCAGAGATTTTTGAGACAATCAGTAAGCATATCGGGGTGCGCTTTGTTTGTGAGAAACCGGCTGGATCGCCCATGTCGGGTCAGACTGGGGCTTTCGTTCTAAGCCTTCAATTTTTGGCCGGACGACCTCGCCGACCTGCCGGCTGATTGGCTGGCGGCCTTCTAGCTAAGCAATCCTATTAGGGGATTTTGATTTGATGCTGACCTCTCTCGTCGAGTCAATCCGCTTTCAAAACCAGCAGGGGGCTGACGCTTTCGCTTATAGGGTTGAAAATTTTGAAGGGTACCGGCTATTAACTAGAACCGACATAAAAGTAGATAAAAAATGATCCAAAATCAAAATTACCCGTCCCCAGTAAATATTCTAGTGGTGGACGATACGGCAGGAAATTTGCTCGTTTTAACCCATATTTTGTCAAACAAAGGGTATAAAGTGCGGCTCGCACCGAACGGCGAGCATGCTCTTATGAGCGTGCGGATGGAGAAGCCTGACCTGATTTTGCTGGACATTTTGATGCCGGAAATAAATGGCTATGAAGTCTGCTCCCGGTTGAAAGCTTCCGAGCAAACTCGGGACATTCCGGTCATTTTCTTGAGCGCTTTGCAGGAAGGGTTTGATAAGGCGAAAGCCTTTGAAGTAGGTGGGGCTGATTATATCACAAAACCGTTTCAGATCCAAGAGGTTTTGGCGAGGGTCGAGAACCAATTGAAGGTCAGCCGGTTGCAAAAGCAACTGCTCGAGCAAAATGCGCAGCTCTCTGAGTCAAGTCGCGACCGGCAGAGCGCAGAAGCCAAGTTAGCATCCGCTTTTCGCGCTTGCCCAGACCCGCTCGCGCTCGCCACCTTCCCAGAAGGGCGGGTTCTGGAAGTCAATGACAGCTTTTGTCGCTTTTTTGGGTGCTCTCGCTCAGAAGCGCTGGCTAAAACTAGTCTCGAACTTAATATTTCTCTGAGTTTAGCCGACCGGGCTCGGTTTGTCAAGACGCTGAAGAAAGAAAGAGCGATTCGCAACTGGGAGGTGGAGGTTTGCGCCGCTGGGGGGGAAATAAAGACAGTCTTACTGTCAGCAGAACTCATCGACCTTGAGGGACAAAAGTGCGTGCTGGGCGCAGTTACGGACATTAGCGAGCGCAAGCAAGCTGAAAATCAACTCCGCCTGCTGCTGGACACAGCCAGAGCCATCAGTCAGTGCCCGGACACAGACAGCGCTCTAGCGGTGATTTTGCACTTGATTTGTGCGGCGATTGGCTGGGATTTGGGGGAGGCGTGGCTGCCTTCAAACGACGGCACGGTGTTAGAATGCAGTTGGGGCTGGTACGGGCGCGACCCCAGTTTAGAAGAATTCCGGCGCTCCAGCGAAACCCTCACCTTTGCAGCGGGTGCGGGACTTCCCGGACGAGTTTGGCAATCTCAGCAGCCAGAGTGGATAGAAGATATTTCCGAAATCGCAGAGCCGCTTTTTCTGCGCGGGGAAATCGCGGCATTAGTTGGATTGAAAGCCGGCTTTGGCGTGCCAATTCTGGACGGAAACCGAGTTTTGGCGGTTTTGGTTTTCTTTAAGCGTGGCCAAAGCGCTCACGACTGGCGCATTCTGGAGCTAGCCGGTGCGGTGGCGGCTCAGCTCGGTTCGAGCCTGGGGCGCAAGCAAGCGGAAACAGCTTTGCGCACCAGCGAAGAGCGGTTGCTTTTGGCGATGGAAGGTAGCGAACAGGGGCTGTGGGATTGGAATATTGTTACGGGAGAAACCTATTTCGACCGGCAGTGGAAGAAAATGCTGGGGTATGAAGTAGAGGAGATCGAGAACAATTACCAATCCTGGGTGCGGCGGCTCCATCCAGAGGACGTGCCGGCGGTGATGGAAACTTTGAGTGCCTATCTGGAAGGTAAGCTCCCCTTGTACGAAGTGGAATTTCGCATGCGGAGTAAATCGGGGGAGTGGAAGTGGATTTTGGATCGCGGTAAGGTTTTTGAACGGGATGCTGCCGGTGCGCCGGTGCGAATGACGGGCACGCACAGAGATATCACCTCGCGCAAAAAAGCCGAAAAAGACCTCTTGGAGAGCGAAGTGCGCTTCCGCAATTCTTTTGACTACGCCGCCACTGGGATGGCGCTCGTGGCGCTAGATGGGCGCTGGCAGAAAGTGAATCGGGCTTTGTGCGAAATTGTCGGCTATTCCGAGGGAGAATTGCTAGGGACCACCTTCCAATCTATCACTCACCCTGAGGACCTCGATGCCTCTCTCAACTGCGTGCGCCAGATGCTCAGTGGCCAGATTCGCTACTATCATATGGAGAAGCGATATTTCCACAAGCAGGGGCGCGTCGTGTGGGTTTTGCTGAGCGGCTCGCTGGTGCGCGACGAGGGAGGGAATCCCCTGTACTTCATCGCTCAAATTCAAGACATCAGCGCTCGCAAACAAGCCGAGCTGGAATTGCGGCGCGTGACCGAACGCCTGGGATACCTGCTGACCTCTAGCCCAGCCGCTATTTACACCTGCAAGGTTTCAGAAAATTTTGCCACGACTTTTGTCAGCCAGAACATCAAAACCATGAGCGGCTACGAAGCCCGAGAATTTATAGAAGATCCGGGGTTCTGGCTGAACCGCATCCACCCGGAAGATGCCGGTCGGGTCTTGGCTGGATTGGCCAGCATTTTTGAGAAAGAGGAACACTCTGAAGAATACCGCTTTTTGCACGCTGACGGAACTTATCGCTGGGTGTACAACCAGCTGAGGGTGATCCGCGACTCTTCTGGCAATCCCATCGAGTGCGTCGGTTACTGGGCAGACATCAGCGAGATGAAAGCCGCAGAGGAAGCGTTGCGAGAAAGTCAGCGCCGGTATCAAACTTTAGCGGAAGCCTCGCCGGTTTGTATCTTCAACACCGATGAGTCGGGAAACTGCCTCTATGTCAATCAGTGCTGGAGCGAGATTACTGGACTCTCCCTAGAAAATGCTGTGGGAAAGGGGTGGGCGACTACCATCCACCCACAGGACCGAGAGCGATTTTTTACCGAATGGGAGAGAGCCACAGCTGCCAAGGTTCCGTTTAAGTCCGAGTATCGCTTCCGGCGTCCTGATGGTAAAATAACCTGGGTCATCGGTCAGGCGGTGGCAGAAATTGGAGATGATGGAGAGGTTAAAGGCTACGTCGGGACGATTACAGATATCAGCGAGCGCAAGCTGGCCGAAGTTGCCTTGCGGCAGAAATTAAAGAGCGAGCGGCTCGTGGGGGCGATGCTGGAGCGAATCCGCTCCTCTCTCAACCTGAAAGAAGTCCTGCAAACAGCCGTGGATGAAGTGCGGCAGTTTTTGTCAAGTGACCGAGCTGTCATTTACCGCTTTTGCCCAGACGGGAGCGGGGTTGTGCTCGTCGAGTCACTTGGCGAGGGGTGGGTATCTGCTGCGGGGATTGAAATTCAAGACAATTGCTTTTTTGAAAACTACATGCCCCTATACCAGCAAGGTCGCATTCGCACCATAGAGAATATTTACGAAGCCGGTTTAAGTGAGTGCCACATTAATTTTCTGAGTCAGCTGCAGGTAAAAGCTAGCGCGATCGTTCCCATTTCCCACAGCGACAAGGTGTGGGGGCTGCTCATTGCCCACCAGTGCGGGAGTTTTCGGCAGTGGCAGAAATTTGAGGTCGAGTCGCTCAGGCAGCTTTGCGTGCAGCTGGCGATCGCCATCGGGCAATGCACCCTCTTTGAGCAAGCCAAAGCTGAAATCTTAGAACGCCAGCGGGTGGAAACCGCCCTCAGAGAGAGCGAGGAACGCTTCCAACTGGCTGTTTCAGGCATCAAGGATGGGATTTGGGATTGGGATTTGAGAACCAATCGGGTTTATTACTCGCCTGTTTGGATGGAAATTCTGGGCTACCGGGAAGGGGAACTGCCGCAGGAATTCAACACTTGGGCGCAGAATGTGCATCCAGATGATTTCCAGGGCGCTCTAGTGGCTTTGTCCGGCCACATAGAAGGCAACATACCGGTTTATCAGCATACCCATCGCATGCGACACAAAGATGGCCGGTGGCTGTGGGTGGAAGCCCGAGGTACATGCGTGCGCGACAGAGCAGGCATTGCTTACCGAATGACCGGCACCCTCACGGATATCAGCGCCCGCAAGCAAGCGGAGTCGGCTCTGCAACAAGCAAAAGAAGCCGCCGATGCCGCCAACCGCGCCAAGAGCGAATTCCTGGCCAATATGAGCCACGAATTGCGCACGCCACTCAACGCTATCCTGGGCTTTACGCAAGTGATGAGCGACGACTCCTCCCTGAAAGCCGAGCACCGGGAAAACCTGGAAATTATTAATCGCGCCGGCTCTCACCTGCTGGAACTGATCAACGACATTTTGGAAATGTCCAAAATCGAGGCCGGCAGAACGGCGCTGAACGAAAGCAGTTTTGACCTAATTAGCATGCTCGACAGCTTGCGAGAAATCCTGCAATTGAAAGCCCGAGACAAAGGTTTAGACCTGATTTTTGAGATCGGCGCAGACGTTCCCCCATTCGTGCGTGCGGACGAGGGGAAACTGCGTCAGGTTTTGCTCAACATTTTGGGCAACGCTATCAAGTTTACTTCTGCCGGCAGGGTGACGCTGCGGGTGAGAGGGGGGCAGGCGGAATCGGACACCTGGCACAGCGCATGGGGCACCGAGCAAAACAATCAATCCCCCATCTCCTATCCCCAATCCGAAATCCAAAATCCAAAATCCAAAATCCAAAATCCCCAGTGCCCAATCACCTTTGAAATAGAAGACACCGGCCCGGGTATTGCCCCAGAGGAATTTGACAAGTTATTTGAA
>CAZJNL010000475.1:0-4817 GCA_964546515.1 uncultured Oscillatoria sp. | reverse complement strand
AAATTCACCGCTAATTGCTAATTGCTAATTCAGCCACAGCATCGCTCGCTAGCGCCCAACTCCTCACACCCAACACCCAACACCCGTTACTTTTCTATCCTAATCGCTGCAAAACGCCAGAGTGTTTCAGCTCGGACAGTGTGGCGCAGCCGGCGCACAGCAGCACTGTAGCCAGCTCTGCGATTAAGACCTCAGCCAGTTCGGCGGCAGCTTGTTCTGATTCAGCGGCGGCTTGCAAGAATGGCCTAGCTAAACCGGCAATGTCCGCACCCAAGGCAATCGCTTTGGCCGCGTCCAAGCCGTTGGCCAATCCCCCAGAGGCAATCAGGGGAATCGCCGGCGCGACGGCGCGAATGCCGGTCACACACTCGGCGGTTGGCAGCCCCCAGTCCGCAAATGTCGCTCCCAACCGGCGCTGGCGGGCGTCTTTGGCTCTCTGCCCCTCCACCTTCGCCCAGGATGTCCCGCCGGCACCGGCCACATCAATCGCAGAAACGCCGGCATCAATTAGTTTCCTGGCCATTGCTGCGGAAATGCCGTTCCCCACTTCTTTGGCAATCACCGGCACTTCCAACTCATAGCACAATTTAGATATTTTGTCAAGCAATCCTCGAAAATTGGTGTCGCCTTTGGTTTGGACGCACTCTTGCAGGGAATTGAGGTGCAAAATCAGGGCGTCCGCTTGCAACAAGTCAATGACTCGCCGGCACTCATCAATGCCGTAGCCGTAATTCAGCTGCACCGCGCCCAAGTTGGCAAACAGCAGGATATCCGGGGCGACGGAACGCACCGCAAAAGTATCGCCAACCTGGGGATTTTCCACCGCCACCCGCTGGGACCCCACGCCCATCGCAATTTTGTAATGCTGGGCGACTTCAGCTAGGCGGTAATTAATTGTCTTGGCGAGTTCTGTACCGCCGGTCATCGAAGAAATCAGCAGCGGCGCACCTAGCTTTTTGCCCAGAAATGTGGTAGTTAGATCGATATCGCTGAGGTTGAGTTCTGGCAAACAGCAGTGGGTGAAGCGGTAGCGTTCCAGCCCGCTGGTGGTTTCGCGGAATTGCACGTCTTCTTCGAGGCAGACTCGCAAGTGGTCTGCTTTGCGGTTCTGGGTTTCTGCCGGTGAGCTATTAGGCTTCTTCACAGTTAGTAGTTAAAGCAAAAGCTGATTGAAAGACTCCTAATTTAGTTTACCTGATCGGGCTGTACTTTGGACAGTAGGGTGCGTTCCCCCTTGGGGGAACGCACCTAAAACTCGTCTTGACAAAACTGTGAAGATACCCTCTCTCATCGCCCAAAATGATCGGAAAGATTTATTGCCCTCTCCTCTAGCAGTGGAATGCAGCCGGCACCGGCCTTTTTCATCTAAACTTCAGATTTTGGGGCTGGGCGCACCGGCAATGTATTCCACGGGTGTCACCCTTTTTTGAACGTCTCTTCATAAGGGCGAAGCATTGGGGCTGTAAATATCGGGCTGAGATCCCTATCTTTTTCGCCCCAATTCTTCGCCCCTACTTCTTTACCCTTTATCCTCGCGCCCTTACTTGATTAGCTCCACCGCATCTCGCCCGTCCACTTCTTGTAAAGAAACCTTCACCTGTTCTTCCTTGGCAGTGGGGAGTTTTTTGCCGGTAAAATCTGGGTGAATCGGCAATTTTCGATGCCCCCGATCTACCAGTACCGCAAGGTAAATCGCATCGGGCCTGCCATATTCACTGACCGCATTTAAGGCGGCGCGAACAGTGCGCCCCTCGTAAATCACGTCATCGACTAGCACGACGGTTTTGCCGGTAATATCGAAGGAAATGTCTGTTTTTGCCGGCGTCCGCATGCCAATCTGATTTAAGTCATCCCGGTAGAAGGTAATATCTAGGGCACCCACCGGCACTTGCACTTGTTCGAGCACTTCAATTTGACGCGCCAGCACGTTAGCCAGGGGAACACCTCTGGTGTAAATGCCCAACAGCACCAGTTTTGATAAATCTCCAGACTTTTCGATTATCTGGGAGGCAAGGCGGGTAAGGGTACGGCGCAACTCCTCAGCTGAGAGAATTTCCACCACTGTGGGGGACATAGCAAATACCTGACTCCGATAACTGTTAACTTTTTTTACTGATGTGCAGTTTTTATTTAACCACAAGGCTTCCGCCCTGAGTCTTCCCAAACGCAGCCGGTTTGACTTGGCTGACCGCAGTCAACCCTGCCCCTGCCGGCCTGATGCCTGAATTATTAAGAACTCATTTATAAAGAAAAAGTGAAACCACAAGAAACCCGGTTTCTTCAAGAAACCCAGTTTCTGGACAGGTTTCAGGCCCCCATTCAGGCTTAACAATTACTTTATAAATTAGCTCAAATCAACCGTATTTCATATCATAGCACGGGAGGCGAGGATAATTTTGCGCTCTGGAAGCAGTTTAACCGCTTTTGAGGGGCATCTAAACGCCCGCACCTGACAGGCACCGCTGCCGGCGTTGCTGTCAAGTGGGAGCCAAGCGGCGGTCGCAGCTCAGCAGGCAGGCTTTTGGGAAAAAAAAATTATACCTTATTGTGCGCTGAATGTAAAGTAGGGTGCGTTCCTCCGGAACGCACCCTACCGTCTCCTGTCAAGTCCCTGGCAATCTTATGGTATGGTAGGGGCCGGTTTATAGATAATCTTTGCCACTCACAGATATCTCGGTTGAACCCGCCCCTACAGAGATAGAAAATCGATGCAACCGGACATGATAAGTAGGCCGGCATAATTAAAGGTAACACAGCCCGCCTCAGAAACCAGGTTTCTCCAAGAAACCTGGTTTCTTAATGTTCAGTATACTTATGTATACATATTTATCAATTCTTCTGACAGCAGCCCCTGTAGAGCGTACCATTCTCCAAGCTCACCAAGACGTGGTGAGAGTATTTATTGTCGGACATGTAATCGCTGCAGCTATTATTCGCCGCTGCAATCACCGAGAGGACAATCTTCTCGGCACCGCTGTTGCGCGACGCCCGCACCTGGAAGGCGGAACCTTCCATTGTTACCCTCGCTGTAGTTACTTGAGATCCCCAGTATTTTTTGGCCTTGTTGCCAGAAAATTCCGGCGTACTTAACTGTACCATGTTTCCCTCCACTTCGACGTTCCAGAAAGGCTCCGTACCGACGCACTTGAGCTTGTAAGTATTGGGGCTAGCCGCTGAAGCGGATGCCGAAAGCGCCAAAGCGCAAAAGCCACTCAAAATTATCCCAGCTTTCATATTTAACCTCGATTCGTTAAATGGGCGATCCGACTGAACCGGCGCTCCAGAGACGCGCCCTCGCTCTATTGAAGAAGACGTTGAGATGACCCTGCTGTTCCACTGATTTGGTGTCCACATGCCAGTGGGGCCTCTCCCACAATTATATTATGAAATCTGAGTTGCTAGTTTTGAAGATGTTCGCGTTCCGATCCCCCCCTACCCCCCCCTAAAAAAGGGGGGGACTAAAAAGAGCAAGCCTTTTTAAGGGGGGTTGGGGGTATCTGAATGCCAAAGTTTTCGTGCGCATGCAACTTGTGGTATGAAGTAGGGTGCGTTCCCCCAAGGGGGAACGCACCGGGAGCATGTCACTTTTGAATCCGGAAGCTTGTAGAACGCCCAGTCTCATCTCTACAATTAGCCCTTGTCATGCGGGCTTTGTCTGATGAGCCGCGATTTCTAATCGCCCGGAAACTAGCAAAAGTGACATCCTCCCGAACGCTACAAGCTAAAGCAAATAGATACTCCCATCACTCTCACTCAGAGAAGTCACCCCCCGCACAACAGCAACCAGTTCCGGAGAGGGAAGAGAACCGAAGCCCCCATTGAGGACGTAATAAATGTTAACATTTCCCTCAGATGTCTGGAAGAGATAGTCACTGATATCGAAACCGGCTAGCTGAATCCGATCCTTTGCAACTTCAAAATTTTCAATCAGAGCGAAGTCAGCATCACCGGCACCTGTATAGAAACTCAGAGGCGTGTAAACTCTCGAATTGGCAATACTTCCCAGCACGAATGTATCGTTTCCGCCGCCTCCAATCAGCACGTCAGCTTCGTTCACCCCCAAACTCCGAAAATCCAAACACTCACCGCCGAAAGGAGTGCCACCTGCGTAACACTCTCCGGGAGACAAATCAACTCCGCAGAGGGGATCTTGGTTCCCAAAGCCAGTTACTGTATCATTCCCACTGGGGCCGGGAAAATAAACACCAGTGCGGTTTTCAAATTGTCCGAATTTGATATAATGTTCTAAACCAGACTTGAAAGCGCCCGACGCAATTGCCGCTGCCACATCGGGGTTGACATTGCGGTAGCCAAATTCATTGAAAGTAGTGCCAGAACGACCTTCGGCTTCCCCGAAAAGCATATAGTGCTGCAGCCCAGAACTGAAACCGCCCGCCGCCACCGCCGCCGCCACATCGGGGTATCTTCGCAGATACCACCCCTCATCAAATAATAAACTAGCCGCTCGACCTTCGGCTTCCCCAAACAGGATATAGTGTTCTAACCCTGAACTGAAACCGCCCGCCGCCACCGCCGCCGCAACGTCGGGGTTTTTTTGCAAATAAAACCCCTCGTCATACAGCGGTGACACCAGAACCCGGCTTTCCCGCACGCCAAATTGTTGAAAGTGTTCTAAGCCGGATTGAAAAGCCCCCGCCTTGACAGCAGCTTCCACATCGGGGTAACTTTTTAGATAGAAAGCTTCCTCAAAGATAGCCAAACTCATCGTCTTCTAGCAGTAAAAAATCGGAGAATTTTCTACCTTCTCTTTCCTTGGCGCTCTACCCTGCGGGAAGCCGCCGCGTCCTGTGGCGTCT
>CAZJNL010000474.1:0-4821 GCA_964546515.1 uncultured Oscillatoria sp. | reverse complement strand
CTGTCGTCTTGCCGACGCCCCCCTTGCCGCTGGAAATGGCCAGGATATTTTTGACGCCGCCAATCCCCTGCCGGTCGGGCAGTGCTTTCTGCTGGGGCGTTTCCGCTGTCACGTCCACCACCACGTCCTCAACACCGGGCAACTGCTTGACTGCCTTTTGACAGTCCTCCACAATAAATTCCCGCAACGGGCAGGCGGGAGTGGTCAGCACCAAAGTAAAGCTGACCTTTCCGCCGTCAATCTTGATGTTGCGAATCATGTTCATTTCCACCAAACTCTTGCGGAGTTCTGGGTCTTGCACTGGTCGCAATACTTCTAAAACCGCACCCGTATCGAGGCTGTTGGCCATTCGCGCTCTCCCCTCTGGCTGTGAAATCAATACAATTTGTTACCTTTCTTCTTAATGGATCTTAACCTTATGGCTCCCTTGATGTTTCGGTTTCGCTCCGCAGCTTGTAGTAGGCTTAAAAATTGGTGTCACTGGGGCAGCGCTCGTTCGGTTCTCCCTGGAGGCGATTCCCCCAACAGCTAGCGCACGGCTCTATTCAATTCCTTGACCGCAAAGCCTGAACACGCAAGGGGCGCGACCGGCTGCCGGCACCTGCAACTATCCTTTCGGCAAAACGACATTAGCGTTGAGATTATGACTGCTTTTTTGACTAATGAGGCCACCCAATCCCAGTTTTTGCCTCCAGCTGACTCGCTTCCCCGGGTCAGCCAGTTCATGCGACAGCTGCAAGATGAAATCTGTCAGGGATTAGAACAGCTCGATGGCACCGGCACCTTCAAGGAGGATTCGTGGGAGCGCCCAGAAGGCGGCGGCGGGCGCTCTCGCGTCATGCGCGAGGGGGCGGTTTTTGAGCAGGGCGGCGTTAATTTTTCTGAAGTTTGGGGATCTCAACTGCCTCCCTCAATTTTGACGCAGCGCCCAGAAGCCGCCGGCCACAAGTTCTACGCCACCGGCACTTCGATGGTGCTGCACCCGCGCAATCCCTATGTGCCCACCGTACACCTGAATTATCGCTACTTCGAGGCCGGGCCGGTGTGGTGGTTCGGCGGCGGCGCGGATTTGACCCCCTACTATCCGTTTGCCGAAGATGCCGCCCATTTCCACCGCACCCTCAAGCAAGCTTGCGACAAGCACCACTCGCAGTATTACCCAGTGTTTAAGCCCTGGTGCGATGAGTATTTCTACCTGAAGCACCGGCAGGAAATGCGCGGCGTAGGCGGTCTGTTTTTTGACTACCAAGACGGTCAAGGACAGCTGTATCGCGGCCCCGATGCCAATGGCCCAGCAGCTCAGTACAGCAATCAAATCGGGACGCCGGCACCGCGCGGTTGGGAAGAGTTGTTTGCCTTTGTGGTGGACTGCGGTCGGGCGTTTTTGCCAGCTTATGGCCCTATTGTAGAGCTGCGGCGGTCGCTGGAGTATGGCGAGCGCGAGCGCAACTTCCAGCTGTACCGCCGGGGTCGGTATGTGGAATTCAACCTCGTCTATGACCGGGGGACTATCTTTGGCTTGCAGACCAACGGGCGCACCGAATCGATCCTGATGTCTTTGCCTCCTTTGGTTCGCTGGGAGTACGGCTATCAGCCGGAAGCTTCCACCCCGGAAGCAGAACTGTATGAAAGGTTCTTAAAGCCTCAAGACTGGGCTAACTGGACGCCTGCTAGTTAAAATTGAGCTAAAGAAACAGGCGCGTCCCCCGACCGCACCCGTCAGGCAAAGTACCGCAACCCAGGCACCCCGAGGACTTTGCTGTAAAATCGTAGACGGGTGCGGCAGCCGCGCCCAAGCTGTGCCGGCAGCCGTCTCTACCTCTCAATGGCTCTGTGGCACAAATGACTCACAGATACTGTTCGGGCACAAGTTCCCGAAATATACCGAGAACGGCGGCTCCCCTCTAATATTATAAAGGATGGGGAAAGGCCACGAATGCATTACTTTGTAATGCAGCATCAGTTCCGTTGAAGCTGAATACCGATCTGTTCCCAGATCGACCCCAACATCTATCTTTTCGAGGGGAGGGTTCGTGATTCATATCGAGCAAAAAACGCACACGACAGCGGACGGCACAACTGTGATTGTCTTGGCACCCACGGGGCGCTTGGATATCACGACAGCATGGCAATTCCGCTTAAAGTTGCAGGAGTGTATTTCCAAACTCAGCCGCCATATTGTTGTGAATCTGGGTCAAGTGAATTTTATAGATAGCTCTGGCCTGACTTCACTGGTGGCCGGCATGCGAGATGCCGATAAAGTCAAAGGCAGTTTCCGCATTTGTAATGTCCATCCTGAGGCCAAACTGGTGTTTGAAGTTACGATGATGGATTCTGTTTTTGAAATCTTCGAGACAGAGGAAGACGCCCTGGAAGGGGTGCCCCGCGCCAGCTAAACCTTCCAGCCACTGCCCGCTCGGCACAGCTGGGGCCAACTGGTCTTGACTCGCACGCGGGCCGGCATGAAGCTTTTCGGTCAATGGGGTGCATTTAATTTGCATAAGTATTTCCCCGCGCAGGCTGACGAATTGCCGCTAACGATCTCTGACCGGCAGTTCAGCGGAAAAATCTTGGCACTTAGTGAATTGGAAAGGGCCTATAACCGCCCCCCATAAGCCATTGCCGGTAGCTGGGTCAATCCCTTTGTCATAGCTGAGGAATTGCGCCGGTGTGGCCTCGAAGCCTAGGGACACTTGGCGAATTTCGCCTTTATAGGTAAAGCAGCAGCGGGCGTCGGGGGGCAAAAATGCCGAAAAGTGATAGCTGTCGGGGGTGAGCGGTTGCGCCGTGACTGTGAGGGTGCAGCCTGGGAGGAATTCGATCTGTGCCGGTGTCAGCGGCTCCAGTAACGCCCGGTTGCGACCGGCACCCCGAAAAGCAGCTGGGTCTTTTAGTGCGTAATACTCCACTTGCAGTTGGGATGGCTTCTCGATGAGTTGCTGCAGCCGCAAAATCCGCTGGCGATAGGGTTGCTCCAGGTTGAGCGTATTGGCTTGTTCAGCAAACAGGGCGATGCTGTCTTCTGGAAATAGGGGAGCAGGCACCGGTCGCTGCCAGAGGCGCAGGCGGACATACCACACCGGCTCCGCCAGCGCTTGGGCTTGATTGTCAAATTCACCGGCAAGGTAGCCAGCTAGGGCGAGCAGTTCAGGAGAGAGAGTCATGGGCGGGTTTGAGATCAGTTCATACAAATTTTATTTTACATGGCCAGCAATTTCAGGTGAATATAATAATAATATATGAAATTTGAAAGTTAATCCCAGTGTGCGAACGCCGGGGCGCGTCTGTGAAACCGGACAGCCGGCACCTGACACCTCTACCCATCGCCCCATCGCCCCATCGCCCCATCTCCCCCTGTTCAAAACTTGGGGATCGGCAGAAGCGCAATTGGCTTGGCAAAGGTGTCACAAGCGCGAGACAATGGAGTTACGTCATGTCAGGTTGATTAACCGCATAAAAGGCCCCTCACCCCCCAACCCCCTCGACCACAAGGGGAGAGGGGGAGTAAGATAAATACTAGCTTTTTTCTCCCCTCTCCCAAAATGGGAGAGGGGATGGGGGTGAGGGTCTTTTTTAAGGTCAATTCACCCGACATGATATGACGTCAACCCCTAAACTCTCAAGCGCGTGAACAACGTCCGCACTGTCTCAGATACCAAGCGAACTTTCTATACCACTCACACCCGCCCCATCAACTCCATCTATCGCCGGGTGGTGGAAGAGCTGATGGTGGAAATGCACTTGCTCTCGGTCAATGTGGACTTTCGCTACGACCCCATCTACGCCCTAGGTGTTGTCACGTCCTTTGACCGATTTATGCAAGCGTATGTCCCAGAACAGGACAAGCTGTCGATTTTTAACGCCCTCTGTCAGGCGAGCTCAGACGATCCCCCACCCTACCGGCAGGATGCCGAACAGTTGGAAGCATTCGCCAGGAGTCTGTCGCCCCAGGAATTAGTGGCATGGCTGAGCCTGTCGGAGTTCCATCCAGAGGCGGGGGACTTGCAAGATCGTCTCCAGGCAATCGGCGACAACCCGAAATTTAAGTACAGCCGTCTATTTGCCATTGGTCTGTTCACCCTGCTTGAACTTGCCAGTACAGAGTTCGCCAAAGACGAAAAGCAGCGGAACGAGGCGCTCAGCAAAATTTGTGCCGGTTTGCACCTCCCAGAAGAAAAACTGCTCAAAGACCTGGAGCTGTACAGCAGCAATCTGGAAAAAATGGCGCAGGCGCGGATTGTCATGGAGGATATCCTGAAAGCCGACCGGAAAAAACGGGAAGAACGCGCCCAAGCCAAAGGCACATTGGCCACTCCCCCAAGTGGCTCTCAAACCTAGCAGCCCACTCGACCTGTTAAAGCGATTTTAGATTTGAGAATTTAGATTCTATCTTGTCCGGTAGCGACGGGATTGTAGAGACGCGATTTATCGCGTCTCTACAATAGTTTGACAATAACGATGCCACCGCATGATATTACAGATTGGCTTGCCATGCAAAACCGCAGACATACGGCAAGCTGATAGATGAGATGATTATCTGCGTTAATCTGCGTTAATCTGCGGTTAAAAATCCGGTAGCCCTAACTCTAAAATCCCAAATCCAAGGCAGAGTTTCCACCCCTGACTATGGTTTTTCAATGCCACGCCGCACTCCTCACCCTAGCCGCTGCCAATTCTGAAGCGCTGGTGCAGTTTTACAGTCAGTTACTCGATCAGGCACCGCAGACCTACATTCCCAATGTTTACGCCGAATTTCAGCTGCCAGGCTTGCGACTGGGAATTTTCAGACCTAAAGAAACACAGCTGGCAGAGTTTGTCAGC
>CAZJNL010000473.1:0-4829 GCA_964546515.1 uncultured Oscillatoria sp. | reverse complement strand
CATTATAAAATAAAATCCGAAATGGCAGATACCAGCCGGTCTATCTCCCATTCTACACTAAAATAGTGAGCGCAGGCACGCACGCAGTCTGGACTGACAATTGTCCGCACCATGATGCTTTGGTTTTCCAAAAACTGCACCAGCTGCTTGTGGGTGACACCGGCATCTCGGCGGTTTTTATCCAGCTGAAAGGAAACCAAACCTGCTTCTGGCGGTGATGTCCGCAAACAGCTGATTCCGGGAATACTCCCCAGCTTTTCCCACAGGTACTCGCTGAGGTGGAGGATTTGCTGGTAGCGTTCTTGGGGGGTTCCCCACTGGTGGTGAACTTCTATGGCACTGCGCACACCGGCATACAGCGGATAAGCGGAGGTGGCAATTTCAAATCGCCTCCCATCCGGTTTCCAGCCAACCGGCTGTCCTGTTTGGTTGGTGAGAATACCGCGCCAACCGATAAAGGTTGGGTGCAGGGATTCCAAAGCGTCTGGCAGCACATAAAGTCCGCCGACGCCGGCAGGCCCACACCACCATTTATGGCCGGTGAAGGCATAAAAGTCAACCCCCAATTCTGTCAAATTCAGGGGTAAAAAGCCGACAGATTGGGCTGCGTCTGCCAGGATTCGCACCGGCTGGCCATTTGTGGGGTGGCTGCGGCACAGCTGGACAATCTCGGCGAGGGGCAAGAGTTGGCCGGTGTTCCACAGGATGTGGCTGAGCACGACGAGTCGGGTGTTGGGGCGCAGGTGTCTGGCGATGACTTCTACTGGATCGCCCTCGTTCAAGGTGGCCATGAGCGGGCAGGTGGAAACTTCGATGCCAAACCGGCGCTGCAGTTCCCCCACCGCCGCCACAATGCCTGGATGTTCGCAGTCGGTGATCAGCAGGTGTTCTCCTGGTTTCCAGTCCAGCCCCCACAGGGCTATGTTACAGCCAACGGTGACATCCTCGGTGAGGGCGATGGTTTCCACCGGCACCCCCAGTTCCCCCGCTATAGCTTGTCGCGTGGCCAAGCTCTGCCGGTCGTTCCAGTCATTCACCGCTTGGGAAAATGGCCCCGCACGCTCCACTTCTTGATAAGATTGCTGGATGGCTTGGAGGGCGGACACCGGCATGGGTCCCTGTCCGCCGTAGTTGAAATACGCTTTGTTTGCTAAGGCTGAAAATTGCTGCCGGTGGCTTTCTAGCAGGGTTTGTGCTGGAGACATAGGGTTAAAAACCGCTTTCTTTACGCAGATTCACGCAGATAGTAGCGGATATTCTCTGCATTCGCCCCCCTTTTTTAGGGGGGTTGCTTGTCTCATATCGAGCCAGTGGGGCGGGCCGGACTCCTAAGAATGAGATACGCTCCGCCCTCGGTTCCCGGCCCTTTCACAGATTTGTGTGAATAAAAGTAAAATTTTTCGCACCCCCATTGACAGCGCCTCTCAGCCTGGATAAGATACCACTGTGGCCTTAAATCACTCAAATGATAGAAAGGAGTCCGCTGCGAGACACCCTCAAACAGCTCCTTCAAGTGTTACTGCCGCTTGGCGGTCGCTGGCGCAAGGGGTTGGGCGACGATGGCCAAAACTCTTTGCTGCGGGCAACCCCACCCCCAACCTATGCCCCTTATCCCCAGAGGGGGCCCCACCTTCCCCGCGTGCTCGCTCGGGGGAGAAAGAGATGGGGGCGCTAGGTGCCACACCCACAGAAACACCAACAGAAACACCCACACCCATAGAAACAGAAACCCCCATCCTCACACCCACAGCAACACCCCCAGAAACACTACCTAACTAACCAAATTTATGAAAAAAATATTATCTCAACTTTACAGCGTCAATATTTACTGGGAATTAGCAGGTTTATTCATCTATTACATCTTACTTTCCACCCAAGGCTATGGTAATGACAACGATAATTTTGGCATGTTAAACACATGGCAAGTTTTAATTAATGAACATCGTTATCATCCTTCCAGATTTCAAGGTTGTTTAGTGCCTGAACTGTTAATAGGAATATTTTCTCACCTAGGTGGATTTTATTTATCAAATTTAGTATCAGCCGTTGTTTCCGTAATTTCCTTATTTCTGTTTGGTCGCGTCTTAGAAAAGATTAACTTCAAAAATATCGCCGGATTAGCAATTTTAGCCATAGGTCTAAATCCCTTTTACGCCTTAGCTTCCGCTACATCCAATGACTTTATTTATGGAGTCTTCTTTTTTGCCATTGGATTGCTTTTACTGTGCCAACATAAAATCAGAACTGCCAGTTTAATTTTTGCCCTTGCGGTTTCCTCTAGAATCACCTATGGACCAATGGTATTAATAGCTTTTGTGCTATATTTTCCCTATATAAAAACAGAAATAAAATCTAGAAATAGATTCTTTCAAGGGCTAATTATCTTTTTTATAGCAACATTTTTACTCTATTTACCAACCTTTGTTATTTCTGGTTATACCCTATCACGCTTTTCTTCTGCTGATAAAGGAACTTATCTTTCTAACATAGCCAGATTTGTTTATAAAAACTTTTACTTTTGGGGTTTACCTTCAAGTCTACTTCTAATTTACTTGTTCATTCGTAAAAGAGTAGAGTTAATTAACAGAGTAATTACAAATCCTTTTCAGAATTTAAGTTTTGAAAAAACTATCCTTCATGAAAGTCTTTGGTGGTTTATTTATAACGAAGCTATGTATGCTATATTACCCCATGACAGATTCTATTTACTCCCAACTCTTTTCTGTATAATCTTAATCTTAACCTATATTCTCAAAACAACTAGAGAGAAAAATTTTTATCTCAGTTCAATAGTCGTTTTAAGTATTGTTTTCTCCATTGTCAACTTTAACTTCCTCAACATAGACTATACTACAAATACACCCGAAAAAGGGGTTAATCCTAAATCTGCTCAATTTGGGTTTTCTATCCAACCAGGAATTATAGTAGATGATTTGCAGAATCGTGATACTTGGCAGCAAGAATACTGGGAAAGGCACAAGAAAAAGTGGAACCTTGCTAAATGATAGAAAACCAGAAATCAAAGTTGGAGTAGAGACATTCCATGAAACGTCTCTACGCTTTCTATTGGAGATGTCTAACACTTTTATCTACAATTACCAACCGTAAAGCAATACGTTGATAGCGATGATGATCATAAGGCATACCCCGATGCATCACTTGGGAATTATCCCAAAAAGCAATATCTCCCTCTTCCCAAACATGGGAATAAATTTGTGTCGAGTCCAGAACTTTTTGAAATAAATCTTGCAAAAACTCCTTTGCAGATTCTGGGTTATCTTCCATTCCCGGCAAAAGTGCTGTATCTGAACCTAGATATAATCATTTTTTTCCAGTCACCTTATGAGTAGAAACAATAGGATGTAATTTGCGGTGAATATCTTTCGGTTTAGCATCTTGAGGAATAAATGGCGGTGAATGATAAAAAGATAATTCTGCTAACTGTTGTTGCAATTTTGCATCTAAATTCTGATACGCTGCCTGCATATCTAAAAACTCAGTTGTATGGGGTTTTCCGTCCATCCCCTCCCGTGGAACTTGCACACCATATAGCATCACCACATACAAAGCATTCATATCTAAGCCTTGTACAATTGGTAGCAAATCTTTATCATGATGCCATATTTCCGCAAACTTTCCTACCACATCTGTACCCAGTCCCTTGGGATTTCCTAAAATTGCGACATGGGGACTTTGTAAATCTGGGCTAATTTCTGGATCTAACTCTTTCGGCTGGCTTTTAGAAATAAATTCCCCAAAAGTTATGCTCGCAAATTCCCGCAATTCCGCAGCCGTGATCCGTTGATTTTTCACCACAATCACGCCATGTTGCCACAGCATACTCTTTAGTTCTTGGACTTGTAAATCAGTAATATGATTCAGGTTACATCCTGGGAATACTTCAATACCCAGTCGAGATTTTTGTTGAGTTGATTGAAATTCAGTAATTAAAGTCATTTTGCAATCAAAAATTAAAAACTATCTAAATTCTGTTCCATTAATCAAAATCAGTAGGCATATCGGGATGATAATAATGTTCAAACAGCCGATGGATTTGGGCTGCTGTCACCCGTCCAAGAGATAATTCTGGGAAATTATGTTCAGCAAAAAAATCCACCCCCTCAGTTTCAATACTAGCAGTAGGAGAACCCCCAATTATTTCACAGTGAAAAAATAATTTATATATAGAAAAAATATACGGCGGTGGTCCTTGCTTGGCTCGGTCATAAACACTCCCAAAAGACGAAGGTTATAATAAGTTTTTTTAAGACTCCCCCCCACTCCTCAATAAAGATGATAGAGTCATAGTAGCGACAGCAAAGGGTTAAGATTATCTCCGCTCCCAACTTTTCTCAACTGCAGGTTAAATATCAACCGGCAAAGTTGGAAGTTTCGCCGCAATTTGGCGCAACCGGCACGGCGCGACCGGCAACTGCACGGATGGCAGAGACAAGACTTTCTCGCATCTGCCGGTGCGGATTGAACAGCGAGCCGGTTTAACCCTCATCATTACGCCCCATTCAATATAAGCTTTGGGACAGGCGTCTCGCCTGTGCCATACCTACGGCAATAAAAACGTAGCACAGGCGTCTCGCCTGTGCCATACCAAACTAGCGCAGCAAGGGTGAATTTATGAGCTACGAAGGTAATGACTTACTTTTAGGAACACCGGCGAATGACCAATTACTAGGTTCCCAGGGCAATGATACCATACTCGGTATTGCCGCCGTCGACCTGCTATTCGGCAACCAAGGCGCTGACTTAATCTTTGGCAACCAAGACAGCGATACCCTCTGTGGCGGGCAAGATAATGATACCGTGCGTGGGGG
>CAZJNL010000472.1:0-4831 GCA_964546515.1 uncultured Oscillatoria sp. | reverse complement strand
CTGCTAATTTCTTCGGGAGCCGCACCTTCAGCGCTTGAGGCATCCAATGGCTCATATTCATCTACCACGCCATTGCTATTGGAGTCTTCTATGAGCGCCAGATCGGCATCCGCACTCAAACCGTTGAGGCTCAAAGTGACGGTGCTGGCTGTATTCAGGGTGAAGCTGTATATCTTCTCGGTGTTAGCATTTCCCACGAAGCCACTTCGGGTTGCGGAGCCAAGGGTTCCCAGGCTCTCCGCTGCGCTCAGGCTGATTTCCGGAGGTGGCGGTTCGCTCTGCCGGCCCTCCTCTATACCAAATTGACGGTAGTGTTTAATAGCGCTCAATCTCCCCGGGCTGACCGCTTTAGCCACATCTGGGTTCTGTTGCAAATAATAGCCGGTATCGAAGTCAGGGCCAAAGTTGCGGCTTTCATATTGCCCGTATTTGACGAAGTGTTCCATGCCGGTGAGGGGATCTTTTTTCCCGGCGCTCGCTTGCACGGCTGCGGCGACATCAGGGTTATTGGCGATATAATCATCGGTATAGAATTCTGCAATCGGGTCGCGCTTTTCAAATTGACCGTTGTTTACGAAGTGGTCGATGGCTGTAACTTGCCCTTTTTCGACTGCTGTAGCGACATCTGAGTAAAATTCCAGATAAAACGTCGTGTCAAACAGGGCGCTGGGGTCCCGCTTTTCAAATTTACCGTACTCTTGAAAGTGTTCCAACCCACTGCTGAAACCGCCAGAGGAAACTGCCTGCGCAACGTCCTGGTTCTTGGCGAGATAAAAGCTTTCGTCCCATAGAGTGTTGATGTCTAACATTTCCTGAAAGAAGCTCCTTGATTTCTAGATAAAAAATAGGCCGGACTTCTGTTTAGCCTGTGGCAAACAACTTGTGCCGAAGGGGAAAACGCTTGTCCTGCTAGTCCCGACATCCAGATGTCCGCTAGCAAACCTGAGTTAAGTCTCCTGTTCGGGGAGATGATGATTTTCTCTCCCCTGATTTCTTTCCCCTAATAATCATTAAAGCTTCCGCCCTAAATATCAAGCACATTTCCGGATCACTTTGCCAGAGTCAAATGATCCAGATTTGTTCTTGACACAGCCTTTATCAAAAAGTATAATTTTAAACCCTAAAATCCTAACCCCTGAGACAGCGGGGGGTGAGGCAACCCACAGAGCCACCGGCACAAGCAGACAGTTCCACACTCGCCAACCCCTCAAACCTGGGAATTTCCGGGCTTTTTGCCCAGTTCTGCCTCCCGTGCTGGAAATTCTCGGGCGTGGCACAATTCCCCGCTTCCCGCCCCGTCTCCCTCAAAACACCGGCAGTTCACCCAGTACATTTCCGGATCACTTCGTTCCAGTGTAAAATGATCCACACATCATCCCAAAAAAACTATTGACAATAAATTCAGTAAATGGTAAAAGGGAGAACTCTCAAAGCATCTACTCCAGGACTGACAAGGATCAAGCAAGCCAGAGAGCGAATCACCCAGGAAACCGGGTGGGCTGTCAATAACGAACAGTGGCTGCTGGAAGCAGGCAAGTTTCTGCCGCCAGTCAGAAGCGGGAAAAACATCGTTCCAGGAGCGGTGTCCATTGGGACTTGGAAGCGGTTCCTAACCGGCAAACCCATCAAACCCACCAATTTCCGAGCTTTCTGCCAGGTTTTGGGACTGAACTGGCAAGAAGTCGTCGAGGGGGACACCATTGCGGGCTTTCGGGGGGAAAAGCCGCCTTCCCAAATAGCCGCCCCGCCGCACCCGCCGACGGGAGACTCTCCGCTCGCCTCCCCCGCTCGGGCACCGCGCCAAGACTGGGGAGAGGCGATAGACGTCTCATTATTTATAGGGCGCACCGGGGAACTGGCGACGCTGAAAAAATGGATCGTGGATGACGGCTGCCGGCTGGTGGCCTTTTTGGGGATGGGTGGCACCGGCAAAACCTCGCTGTCCGTCAAACTGGCACAACAGCTCCAGCACGAATTTGAATTTGTCATCTGGCGCAGTCTCCAAGATGCCCCTCCCGTCAGCGACACGCTCGCCACCCTGCTGCAATTCCTGTCCAACCGACAGCAGACTGACACCGATTTGCCGGAAAGCACAAGTCAGAGAATCACCCGACTGATTGATTGCTTGCGCCGGCACCGCTGCTTGCTCGTACTCGACAGTGCCGAGTCCATTATGCAAGCCGGCGCAAGCGCAGGACAGTATCTCAAAGGCTATGACGGATATGGAGAATTAATCAAACGAGTGGGAGAAACATCCCACCGCAGTTGCTTGGCACTCACCAGTTGCGAGAAGCCTCAAGAGCTGGCACTGCTGGAAGGAGAAACCCTACCCGTTCGCTCACTAGAGCTGACAGGTTTGAACGAGGAAGAAGGACGCTCAATTTTTCAAACCAAGGGAGCCTTCGCTGGGACACCCGATGAGTGGAAAGAAGTAATTCAACACTACGCCGGCCATCCCCTAGCCTTAAAACTTGTGGCTTCCGCCACTCGCGAGGTATTTGGCGAGAGCCTTTCCGAACTTGTCAAATATTTAAAATCAGGGGGGTTTCCTTTTTCTGATATTGCCCAACTTCTAGACCGGCAATTCAATCGCCTGACAGATTCCGAAAAAGAGGCGCTCTACTGGCTGGCGATCAGCCGCGAACCGATTTCTTTCGCAGCCTTACAAGAGTCTCTGGTATGCCCCGCTTCAAAACACGAGTTACTAGAAACTCTGAAATCCCTGAAAAGGAAATCGCTGATTGAAACAAGAAGGGACGCGATATTCACGCTACACCCGGTTGTTAGGGAATATGCGCTCGCCAGATTAATATCCCAAATTTGTGAAGAGATCGAAACCGAAAAGCTTGCCATTTTCAACAGCAACGCTCTGCTACAACTGCAGGCAAAATACCGTGTGAGGGACACTCAGACCCGCCTCATACTTCAGCCGGTCAAGGACAGACTGCTCAATCTTCTTAAGGGCCAAAGCAATGTAAAAGCTCACCTGAATCAACTTCTCTCAAAGTGGCGCAGCAAATATCCGCACACACCCGGCTATACCGCCGGCAATATTCTATCCCTGATCAGCCTGCTGAATGCAGACTGAACCGGCTGTGAATTGTCTCATCTAACAGTTTACCCTGGCTGCAGGTGCGTTTTACTGACACAGCTCGGATGGAGAATTTTTGGCTGCCGGTGGCGCTAAAGGAGAAATCTACCTGTGGCGAGTTGCGGAGGGCCAGCAAATTTTGACCGTTGAGCGACACGCCGGTTGCGTGCGTTCAGTCGCCTTCAGTCCCGATGGTAAAACCTTACCCACCGGCAGTTCCGGTTGATTTTTAAACCGCAGAAGGGGAGACGCAGATGAAGGCGGAATTTATCTCTAGAAAGCCGGTTTATTTAAAAAATCGCGTTCCTTAAACTCACTGCAAACATTGTCGGCTGCCGCTTTCTGGGAGTGCGGCACCCTAATTTCTTCCCAACCGGCATCACCGGTTGGGGTGAAGTCAATAAACTTTTTGCCCGATATAATTTCCCTTGGGATTGTACTGACAAACTAAGTAGTCCTTCCCGCCGGCAGTAGCCAAACCGCACCCCACTTCTGTCGTATTTTTCCAAATGACTTGGGTGTAGTGACCGACATCTTGCCACTTCCCACTATTGGAGACATCGGGAAAAGTGCCGGCGACGAAAAATTTCTTTTCGCTCCCCCAACTATCTACCATTTGCGTGAAAGAAAAAGCCCCTGCAGTCCCCATCCAGAGGTTTTCTCCATAAGAGGCAGATCCACTGTGTTTAAATTGACCTGTTGAAGCCAGTTGATTTGCCCACTGCTGAGCCGCATTTGCCACAGTGTCAGACCATTTTAGTGCGGGCACGCCCACTTCTTTCCGGTATTTATTGTGAGCGGCTAAAATGTCATTTTTGTTAATTGTTCGCGTGGTTTTTGCGAACAGCTGGGAGGAATCAGATATCTTCTGAGTATTCGCTGTTGCCGGTGCCTGCGCCGCTAGATTAAAACTAGCTGTGATAGCAGCAAACCCTAAACCAATTCCAGCGGCTAGTGCCAGAGAAGTTTGCTTGTACAGTTTACGCATGCTCGATAAATCCCCAATAATGAAACCTGTGCGGAAATAATTAAGCATAACAGGTTGCCGCCATAAACACCGAGATAAACGCTGAATTGATCAGCGTTTATCAGCGTTCATCTGCGGTTCAAATTAGAGGCATTGCTAACAACTTCCTGCAGCAAACCGTCGCAGGCGTCAAAAAGCAAATCGATAACTTGGTTAAATCCCTCAGTCCCCCCATAGTAGGGGTCGGGGACTTCCTTGAGGTCATGGTGCGTGCAAAAGTCGCACATCATGCGAACTTTGTCGCGATATTTGCCGGCAGTATCGAGGGAAATAATATCCCGGTAATTTTCCCGATCCATTGCCAGAATTAAATCAAATTTCTCAAAATCTGCCTTTTGAAACTGGCGAGCTTGACCGGTGAAGGTCATTCCCCGCACTTTGGCGGCGGCGACCATGCGCCGGTCGGGCGGACGGCCAATGTGATAGCCGCCGGTGCCGGCGGAGTCGCAGGTAATCCGGTCGCTGAGATTGGCTTGCGCAATCAAGTGATTCATGATATTCTCAGCAGCCGGTGAGCGGCAAATATTGCCGAGGCAAACAAACAGAAGCTTGTAGGGCATCAGGGATTCTTGCGCTTTGTACAGTAGAAAGTCCGCACAATTCCTTTCAACGAAGCGACAAACAGTTCACAAAAAGCTTGACAATGCCTGACATTGCCTAACTCGTTGTTTTTCGCACGGGGCTTTCCCCGTACAGGTGAAACTGCAAACACC
>CAZJNL010000471.1:0-4836 GCA_964546515.1 uncultured Oscillatoria sp. | reverse complement strand
AGGGGCGGGTTTATAAACATCCTTTATTACCAACCCACATCTGGGGTGAACCCGCCCCTACCAGCAACAAACAGTTCGGATGAACCCTGTAGGGGCGGGTTTACAGACATCCTATAGGGGCGGGTTTACAGACATCCTTTATTACCAACCCACATCTGGGGTGAACCCGCCCCTACGCCCCTATATACATAATGGCACACTGCCTGTAGGGGCGGCCCCCCGTGGCCGCCCCCAGGGGCTGGCTCCTTCACGTTTTCTTTATAAACCATCTCTAAGTGATAAAAGGAACGCACCCCACTCACCGCGTTATGAAACTTTACACAAAAACCTTTAAAAATCGCTTGACGTGCGGCTGCCTGGGGGCGTAGACTATTTGTGTCGGAAGTTGATGGCAGGTAACAGGCTCCCAATCAAGGGAGAATTAGTTTTAGCTGTGTCAGCAGGTGTGGCACAAGAAACCGGGTTTATTGTGATGGGTCAGTCTGAAGCTGAGTTCTCTTAAAGAACAAACCCGCTTTCTGACCATCGATTTACCGGCACAGATAAAAAGGATAAAACAGACATGAGCAGCGTTCGGATTTTGTCAATAGATGGTGGGGGGATTCGCGGCATTATTCCTTTGAAAGTCCTGGAGTACATCGAGGACCAAACAGGACGGGGGATTCACGAGCTATTCGATGTCGTTGGGGGGACATCAACGGGGGGTATTATTTCTCTAGGGCTAAATTCAAAATTGCCAGGGACGAACCAGTTCTACACCGCCAGAGATTTGGCGCAAATTTACGCCCTGGATGGCAAGCAGTTATTCCAGGTAGCTAATAGCACTGTTGAGGATAAATTTCTTAATCTTGTCAGGGACATGATGGGGATATTGCCCGCAGAGCATGGACCGGGATTCACGGAGGCAGAATATTCGGCTCAATCCATTGAGAATTTTCTCCAAAAAAAGTTCGGTCAAAGCACTAAACTGTCTGAATTGCCACCGGCACCAGAGGTGACAGTTTACAGTTACGATCTTGAAAATGCCTGTCCCTACTATTTTAACACCAAGAATGTGCGGGACAAAATTCAGGCAGGTAATTCTGAAGATGACTATTATGTGTGGCAGGCGGCGCGTGCCACATCTGCAGCTCCGACCTTTTTCCCTGGGGCGGAGTTTGCCAATCCCGGACAAAAGCGGCGGGTGTTTATTGATGGAGGCGTGTTTATCAACAATCCTACTCTTGAGCTTCTGGTTCAGGCTAAAGAGGTGCGTCCTGAGATGCGAAATTTTCTGGTGGTTTCCCTGGGTACGGGGGAATTTTCCAAATCTTATTCCAGCCTAAAAAATTCTGGGGTGTTGGGTTGGGTTTGGAATCAAGCCCCTCTCTTAAATATTATGATGAGCGCTGTGTCTGCCGCTCTTGACGAACAGTTGCAAAGCCTTCAAAAGGCAATGCCAGGGGTAACTTATCAGCGCTATCAAAAGCGGTTTCCGAATGACATTGGCATGGACGATACCGCCCCTGAAATAATAGCTAAGCTGCAACAGTTGGGAGAGGAGTTAGTTGCGGAAAACCGCCAGCAGCTCGATGAACTTTGTCGGGTGCTGGCAGAGAGTTTGCCCGCGCCGGCAACGCCGAAAGACGCTTGGCTTGACGTTAAATACACGCGAGACTTACCGACTTATGTGACGGGGGGATGGACTAACAAAGTAACAGTTTACCAGCCTGTTCCTAAAAATGGTTGGTTCTGGGTTGGGCAGTGCGCTCAAGGTAACGGAAAGCAACCCTATGAAAGGATGCTGCTTGTCAAACCGCTGAAACCTGAAGCGGTAAAACCGCCGAAAGACTTCGAGAAAGTTTGGGATAATAATTCCGCGACTTCAACAGGGTATGCCTCTTGCTGGCGACCGATTCCACCTGATGGCTATGTAGCGCTTGGTTCTTTCATGCGGTTTGGTGCTAAGCACTATGACAAACCTTCAGGTAAAGAAGTTGAGGGATTGGTTTGCGTGCATGAAAGTTTGGTCGCTCCTGCGGAAATCGGGAAATTTATATGGAACGATAAGGGAAGCCTTGTGGCGGGAAAGGATTGCAGCATGTGGCGTATTAAGCCTAAAGAAGGTACGATCGATGCTGGCACTTTTTATGGGGTTAACAGTCACAGCCAACCAACTGCTAAAGTTTCTTGTTTGCGTGCGGGAATGGTAAATGTTCGCTGGGTTTGATCGGGGGTAAACCGCATTGGCGGTGACGCCACAACCCTCTCGGATGCACCCGCCCCGGTACTGAGAAACCCGTATTCTTAAAGATACGGGTTTCTGGCGTCTAAAAATGTCAGGGCAACCACCGGCAATATCAGTAACAGCCAACCCGCCGCATATCCTCCAACATCTGCAAATGTTTCCCCACCGGCACTATTGTATTCGCCGCCATCATCCCGCTAGCGGCAACCGCCGGCACGCCAATCCCCGGAAAGGTTCCGTCGCCGCAACACATCAACCCTTCTAGGGGCGTTCCAGGTTCTGGAAACAACCCCGCACCGGCAGCAATTGCCGGTCCATAAGATCCCCGGTGCCGGCGCAAAAACCGCTCGTGCGTTAGCGGCGTTCCCACCAGCGCCAGCTCGCACCGGCTGCGAATATCCGGTACAATCCTCTCTAGCGCCCGCCACATCACCTCCGCCCGCTCTTCCTTCAACTTAGCATAAGCCTGAGAGCGCCGGTCCAGCCCCTCCCACAGCGCGTAAGGTTCAGTTGCCGGCGTGTACACATGAATCGCATGCTTTCCTGCCGGTGCCAAAGAAGGATCTAACAGTGACGGAATAGACACCGCCACCACATTTTGCTCTGCAGTGACCCCTTTTTCCCAGTCATTGACCACAATATGATGGCAGGCGATATCTTCTGGCAAACCTTGGGCGTCAATCCCCAAGTGCAGGTGCATAAAACTGTCGCATGCCGGTGTCGCCTGTCTTTCTTCGAGAAACCGTTTTGGCACAGATCCTTCTGGCAGCAACTTCAGCGTATCCCAAACCGACGCATTCGACACCACCGCCCGCCGCGCCCGGATTTCCCTCCCGCCCCGCAGGCGCACCCCAACCGCGCGGTTTCCTTCTACCAGCACTTCTCCCACATGAGCGTTGAGCATCAGTTCGCCGCCGTGTTTCTGCAAACCCCGCACCAGGGCGTCAATAATCGCCCCACTCCCCCCCAGGGGATAGTCGAGCACAACTCCGGGGCGATACCACTCGGCAAACATAAAAGCCATTTCAGCGGCGCTTGTTCCATTTGCCGGCAGTCCGGAAAGCAGGAAACACAGCAAATCAAGCCAGTTGCGGACAAACGGATCTTTAACAATATTATCTGCAATCCGGCTGAACGCTCCGCTCAGCATCGGGAAACTAGCCGCGTGTGGCAGCAGCGCCGGCAGGAATTTGCCCACTGTCAGAATTGCCCCCCAGTCGAAGCGCCCAGCTGCCGGTGGGAGTGCGGTTGCTGCTTTGGCAAAAGGTTCCATCACTTGCTGCAGCTTTCGCCATTCCGCCACCGCCTGTTTCCCCCGCAGTTTTTCCAGCACTTCACAAAACTGTTCCGCACCCACTACAGTGTTGAAATTACCTTCCGGCAGCCAGCACCCCCAAGTGTCGTAAGTCGCGCACGGCACTTTTTCCCCAATGGCGTTGAGGACGTGCTGCAAGGGGTTGGAAGAGGGGCTGTAAGACAGTCCAGAATACAGCGAAGGGCCGGAATCAAATATATATCTGTTGCGCTCAAAACTGTGCGCCGCCCCACCGGCAGTCGAGTGGCTCTCGCAGGCTATCACTGCCAAGCCGTACCGCGCTAACAGGGCGGCGCAGCTCAACCCGCCAATGCCGGTGCCTATTACCACTACATCTGTCGCGTCTGCAAGTGCGGCCATTGCCGGTTTTTGATGTTTGCTGACTGAGTTTGTACCTGATTCTACAGTTGTCTTGGCTGTTTTGGCAAGAGGGTGGGGGTTAGAGGTGGGGATTTTATTAACCGCTCTGACGCACTGGGCGCAGACAGAAGAGCTGGGGGGAGGAATATCCGGGCGACGGGCTGTCGGTTTTCTTGAAAATTTGTGGCGCTTGTGTGTCCCAGTGTAGAGACGCGACATGTCGCGTCTCTACATTGGCAGAGCCGTTCCCCTAGCGCTGCCGGCAGACAACCTCTAAAAAACCTGCCCCCCAAAGCCCCCTGCCGGTATTGGTTTTGTTGCCACCGGCACCCCCAACATCCCCCAATTGCCAGAGCCCAACCCCAAAGCGCTACCGGCAGACAACCTCTAAAAAACCTCCCCCCCAAAGTCCCCTGCCGGTATTGGTTTTGTTGCCACCGGCACCCGAAAGAAGTCGCAATCATTTACTCGGAAACGAGCTTTTGAGGTGGGGTGCCGTTAGGGATTCCCGTACCTAAAGAGCGGATTTTGGCCATTTTTAGGCGATTTTACCTTAAGAAAATCTTAAGTCAACCGTACACCGGCTTCTGGGCGATTGCAGCACAATGTCCTTATACCGCGATCGCACACCGCGCGAGGGATGAGGACTAAAGTCCTCACTACAAACTTAAGAGCGGGTTTATAAAGTCATTGTTAAGACAGCGAGGGGGCTAGAAACCAGGTTTCTTCTGTAGGAGTTAGCTCATTTTTTCAGCTTCCCCCGCACAAGAAACCCGGTTTATTGTGGCTTCACTTTTTCTTTATAAATCAGCTCTGAATGCGTTTATTCCGGAAATTTGGCGTGAAGGTCGAACCAGCCATCTTGTGTGGGGTCTAGATTGGGCTTGTTCCAATAGGCATTAATCACCTTGGCAATGTCTTCAAAGCTTTTCCA
>CAZJNL010000470.1:0-4861 GCA_964546515.1 uncultured Oscillatoria sp. | reverse complement strand
ACAGCAAGCGCAACTCTTCGAGAATGCGCAGGTACAGCTGCGGGTCATACTGCGGTTCAAGGTTGTCTCGGGCGGTTTCCAGGTAACTGACCGCTTCTGAGTCCTGGCCCAGCTGTGCCCAGCTCTTGGCCAAAAGCAGCAGGTAGAGACTGCGGTGCTGTGGCGGCGGGGACGCTTCGCCCGCTGCCGGTGCGCCAGAGGCGTCGAGAATCTCCAGCGCCCGAGTCGCCATAGCTTGCGCTTCTTGCCAGTTGGACTGCTGCAAAGCCACTTCCGCGAGAAAGCCACAATCTTGAGCCAGCTGGACTTGATAGTCGGCGGCTTGATGCAGCTGCAAGGACTTTTCAGCCAGCTTCTGCAATTCTTCCCACGCTTCCAAATCTCGCAGCACCTCGCCGGACTCGGAGATAAACTTAGCCACTAAGTCCTGACGCCCCGCCGCTTCAAAAATATCAAGGCATTGCTGGAAATAACCGAGAGCCTCCTGCAGGTGGCGGCGGCTTTGCGTTAGCGCAGCGGCTCCTTCGGAGCGGCGCTGCCGGTCAGCATTGCGGCGATAGCACAGCCCGATATGAAACAGCAAGATTCCCAGCCGCTTTTTTAGTTGTTCAGGAAGTTCTCCGATCTCTTTTCTGCGAGCTTCTTCTTCCCGACAAAAAGTCAAGCTTCGCTGGTAGTGTTCCAGGGCTGCATCGATTTGGTAACTGGTGTAGTCATCCCGACCCAGAAGAAATTGCAAATCTGCTTCTAGTGCCGGCTCCAAGCTAACACCGCGACTCTGCAAATCCTTGCGGGCTGACTCCAGTTCAAAGGAAGAATGAGAGTCAATTATAGTGGAATTGGGCAGAAACTTGCAAGAGCCTGAGTCCAAAACCGCACAAAATACCCGCTCTGTGTTCTCCCGGATAAAAGCGACTAGCTCCTCCGTAGCCAGCCCAAATTCAAAGGCAGTGGCGTAAGTCTCGAAGTCGGGCGCTAAGTTCATCAGCTTTTGCCCGACGCGATCGTTGACCCACAGCAAAAGCGGGAATGGAAAACTTTTGGGAAACTCGTCCCGCACCAGGTTGGTGGAAGTCAGCAGTTGCTCCAGGGCGCTGACTGACTCCAAGCCAAATACCATTAAGGCTGCCGGCACCTCCTGACCCAGCTGTGCGAGTATGGTGGTGTACAGCATCTTGACCGACTTAGGCAGAACAAGCTCTCGGATGGGGATGCCGCACCGCTCGCGCAGCCGCTGCACCAAAAGCTCTCGCAGGCTCGAGTAGTTGCACCGCAATAAAATTAGGGAAAATTGCCCCTGCGAAAGTGAGAGCGCTCGGTGGAGCGTCCGCAAGGAGCTATCATTCTGTGCCGTTATATCTTCTGCCGGCTGCTGGGGATAGATATTGTCCTGCAATTCCTTCGCCTCTGTCAAAACTGGTTTGAAATCCAACCAGGAGCCCGAGCTGATGCGCTCAGTCGCCGGCTAATGCTGCCGGTTCAAACACAAACATACTGCTTAAAGAGCGTTGAGTATCCTGTCTCTCCCAGTCAAGTATTTTTGACGGTTCAGTTGAGTTCCCAAGTTCCACTCCCGCCGGATGAAGGGGGTGGGGGCGGGTTTATTACCCTCCTGAGTTGTCTCTCAAACCTTTCGGGTTCACCCACCCCTACTTGGGGGTGGGGGCGGGTTTATTAAGACCCTTCGTTGTTTCTCAAGTATTTCGGGATAACCCGCCCCTACCCGAGCTCCCCTATCATACAATAACGATTGCCCAGGACATGATATCACCTGAAGCACCTGTCGGGGCCCTTTGAGCGCCTATCCCGTAGAGACGCGCCCCAGTCGCGTCTCTACACCTGATGGCAGAGTTGCAAGGGGCGCGGTTTCTAAACACTGGCTCTCAAATGGTGGCTGTTTTTTTTCATACAGCCATAAAGACGCGGGGCAAGTTGTGCGTTCACCCCCGCTCACAAATAAATCTTCTCGCCCTCGCGGAACTGGACTGGAAATAAACCGTTTTTGGGATAGGCTTTTGCGCTGACTCTCTCCAAAAGGCCAAGCTTTGCTGGTAGTGTTCTAGCACGCAACTCTCCTTAACTTTATTTTAACAATGATCCCGACTTTATAGCATTGGCTCACCGCGTTTGGCCGGTCGAGGGGCAAAAAGTTGGCGCTGCTAATGCCGGCTAAGGGCAAGCGGGATCGCGTTGCGCGTCCTTCCCTCAATCATCGCACACCCCGAAACGGTAGCACCTGTCTTGCTTCTGGCGAGCCCCCAGTGCCGGTGGCGCGAGCTGTGGCAGATTGCGTGCGAGTCGAGCATCTGCCACCGCTGATAAGAAAACCCCGCTATTGGATATTTGCGGGCCCCCACTACTGGCCCAGCTTTGAGAGACTCCTATCACCGGCAGCAGGGGCAATGCCATCATTATACCGAGAATTTTTCTTTGCATAAGAACGACCTCCAAGGAGGAAGCAGATAATTAGTAAGGGTGTTGAGCCATAGGTTTCGGGCGCGATCGTGACTTCGAACCGTCAAATTGTTGACTCTGGTTCTGCCGCCAAGAAGTTGCCAGATACCGAGGGCAATTCGGTGGTTTTTACCTAGAAAGCCTAGCCAAAAAAACTGCTCCATCAACCGGCCACTGCTGTGGGGGGCTGCCTTTGGCGTTTCCTTAATTTCTCCAGGGGTTTCCAATTCCGAGCTCGCTTTGGCATTATTCTGTTTACTTGTCTGAGTCAATCTGGAAATAATTAAGGGATCGCCGGTTCAAAGACGTCAGCTCTTTCCACCTAATTTAATTCTCTCTCTTTTACCAAAAAAGGGGGCGAGGGGTATGACACTCCCTTCAATGGATGATTGCCCGTGTCCCACCGGCGGCGGCTGCCGGCACCCCCGCCTGTAAACTGTTTGTCGAGCCGCACGGTGAGCGGGGTAGGGGCGGGTTTACCCGAGATGTCTGCGGGAGCGCAAAAATTATCTGTAAACCCGCCCCTGCGGAGCACCCCCCAGCAGGACAGTTGAGGAAGTGCTATGCTTGGCCCACTTTCCGTCGGCGTGGCGCTATACATACAGTGCTGTAGCAGTCCCCGAGGCGGAACACCGGCTTTTCCACCCCTGGCGCTCGGTACGGGGAACCGGCATTCGTGTTGCAGGGGGCGGGTTTATTAACATACCGCGTTGTGTGGCAAATATTTCGGGTGAACCCGCCTCTACGGCTTGCCCGGCACCCGTGGGGGCGTCGCGGTTTCTATGGATGTCGGTGGGGTGGCAAATATTGCGGTTGCCCCTGTCGCCTGCGCCATTAATAACCCAAACTAATTCTAATTTCTGATCGGACAATTTTCACCCCCCACCGATTTTCCAGTTAGATCGTGTCCGGTCACGTTACCGTGATTAATTTCTCTCCCCCTTCCCCCCCCCCGAAGCCGGTGTCAGGTTCTGTGTGGGGTGAAGCAGTTTAGAACGCGCCCGCACGCTCTACAACCTGAAACCTGAAACCTGTTCGTGAGCTGCCCCCTCTCCCCTAGGAAGAGGGGCCAAAAGCGAGATGAAATAAAAACCATACAAGCAAATTGAATATTAGTTAAAATTTCCGTTCCCCACAACCAAAGCTCGATCGCTCTGACTCACAGTGGGGTTGGTGATCAGGAAATCACGCAGCCAGTCGCACCCGCGCACCAGTAACTGATCGAGATCCAAAGCTTGCGGTTCTGTAACGCGCTTGCTGCCAGAGTTTCACAGTACCCACGGAGAGCACCTGCTTTCGGCTCGGGTGCTGCCGGAGGAGCTGAAACTCACCTGCGAAACCATATCCCTGTGACCCCGCAACGAAAGCAGTTGAGTCCCGTCGGTGCGCCAGAGTTTGACAGTTTTGTCCGCACTGCCCGAGGCCTGGGTATCACCTTGAGGGCTAAAACTGACACTCACCACCATATCCGTATGACCCTGCAAGCAAAGCAGTTGAGTCCCGTCGGTGCGCCAGAGTTTGACAGTTTTGTCCCCACTAGCAGAAGCCTGGATACTGCCATCAGGGCTAAAGCTGACCGCAAAAATCTTATCGCTGTGACCCAGCCTGGAAAGCAATTCTTTACCCTGCAAGCTCCAGAGTTTAATGGTGCCATCCCAGCTGGCTGTTGCCAGAATCTGACCGTCAGGCGAAAAACAGACATCCCACACTTTGTCCGCGTGACCGCTGAGCCCCCCCAGCAGCGAACCGTCGGTGCGCCAGAGTTTAACGGTGCTGTCCGCACTGGACGCTGCCAAAATCTGGCCATCGGGGCTAAACCTGACAGATGTCATCCAGTCGCTCGTACCGAGAGTGTTCAGCAGCGTGCCGTCAAAGCGCCAGAGTTTAACCGTACCCACGCAGAGCACTGGCTGTTGCCAGAATCTCGCCGTCTGGGGAGAAACAGACGCGCTCACAGTGCTATGGCCTTCCAGTACCCTCAGCAAGGTGCCATCGCCGTGCCAGAGTTTGACGGTTTTGTCAAAACCGGCTGTTGCCAGCATCGTGCCATCCGGTGAAAAACAGACACCCATGACTCTGCCGTTATGCGCTGGAATGCTGCGCTGGCATCTGAGGTCAAGCTGCCAAAGCCGAACAGTTGCGTCCGCACCGGCACAGAGCAGCATCTCACCCCCAGGGGAAAAACAGACGCTATTAACACCGTCGGTGTTACCCGAGAAAGTCTCTAGCAGTGTGCCGTCAAGCTGCCAGAGTTTCACCGTATTGTCCCAACTCCCCGTGGCAATCGTCTGCTCGTCCGGGCTGAAACTGATGCTGACCACCCAGCCCCTATGACCGAGAGTGGCCAGCTCCGTCCCGTCCCGGTGCCAAAGTTTAGCCTTATTGTCCGCTCTGGCGGTAGCAATTA